>NZ_JBHVGB010000092.1:0-21828 GCF_042801335.1 Nocardioides sp. NPDC057577
CGCGTCGGTCGAGATGGCACCACCGTGCCCACTCGACCGGCGCGCGTGACGTTTCGGCCGTCCTACCTGACGCCTCGGCCGGGGGTTGACATCACGTGATGTCAGATCGGGGTTGTGTTGACGTCACAGTGATGTCATAGTGGTGCGTATGGACATCACGCCGTACATCGACAGCCTGCGACGGGACCTGCTGGCCGCGGCCGAGGCATCAGGGCCGGAGGCCAGGGAGACCGCGGAGCGGCTCACCTACGCGCTCGACCCGGCCGCTCGGCTGGCGGTGATGGAGGCGGTGAGCCAGGCAGCCGCTGAGATCACGGCAGAGCTGCCGGCGGGCAATGTGGACGTACGTCTGCGAGGGCGCGACCTGGAGTTCGGGGTGACGCTTCCCGAGCCCGCCGAGCCGGTTCCTCCGATGCCACCGACACCGCCCGCTCCCCCGGCTCCTCCGGCCCCGCCGGAGCCGGAGGGCGACGACGCCCTCGCCCGGGTGACCCTCCGCATCCCGGAGTCGCTCAAGGCGAAGGCCGAGGAGGCTGCGGCCGTGGCCGGTCAGTCGCTCAACACCTGGCTCATCGGCGCGGTGCGCGCGGCGACCCGCGAGAACGCGGTCAACGTCGACGTCGACCTCTCCGCGATCCCACACATCGTCAACGAAGCGATGAGCAGCTTCGATCCGTTCCGCGGGAACAACCGCGGCAGGTCCGACCGCCGGATGACCGGCTGGCTCTGACCTGAACTGACCCGAAGACACAACAACGGACGGCCGCCCGGCCGGTCCGGTAGATCACCACACCCTTCAGGAGCACCATCATGAGCACGTACACCTTCATGTCCACCGCCCCCGCCAAGCTGTTCGTCGAGTTCGGCAAGGGCAATCTCGAGGTCCACGCGACTGACACGGACGAGACGGTCGTCGAGGTCGACGGCGATGATGCCGAGAGTCTCGTCGTCGAGCAGAGCGGCGACACGATCAACATCATCGACCCGCACAAGGGCCCGTTCAACCGCTCACGGCGCTACGACATCAGTGTGACGGTCCCCGTCCGCAGCCAGCTGCGAGCCCGCACCGGGACCGCCGACATCGCCACCCAAGGAGTCCTCCTGGCAGCGTGGGTCCAGACCGGGTCGGGCGACATTCGGATCGACCGGGTCACCGAGGAGTTCCAGGTCGAGTCCGGCTCGGGGGACATCGAGGCCGACACCCTCGACGGGCGCGCCTCGATCAAGTCCGGATCCGGCGACATCCGGATCGGTACGGTTCACGACCTGCACACCAAGACGGGCTCCGGCAGCGTGGAGATCGACGAGGTCGAGGGCGACGTGAGCCACTCGACCGGCGCCGGCGACTTCGCGATCCACTCGGTCGGCGCGGGCCGGATCTCGGTGAAGGGAGCCTCCTCCGACGTACGCATCGGGATCCCGAACGGCACCCCGGTCTGGACCGACGTCAACACGGTGACCGGCCGGTGCACCAGCACTGTCCAGAGCGCTGGCGCACCGGCCGCGGGTGAGCCCTATGTCGAGCTCCGCACCACCACCGTGAGTGGTGACATCACCCTCATCGGACTCTGAGCCCGGGAGGAGGGCTACTTCTCGTGGCCAGGGTGAGGAGCGTCCGGCACGACCGGCCGCAGCACCCCCCAGGTGATGAAGGCGCCCCCGACGACGAGCAGGGCGATGCCCGCCCAGAGGTTGGCGTTGGGCCCGCCGGTCTTGTCGACCTCGGGGTCGCCGAACAGGCCCATCAGCAGCAGGATGACGCCGTAGACCGCGAGCAGGGACCCGATCACGTTGCGGATGTCGAAGAGCGACAGCAGCGTGCCGAGAAATCCCTTGCTGGCTGTGGCCTTGTTGGCTTCGTTGGACATCTCAGCCTCCTCAGAAGATCGCGTTCAGGATAGTGACCATGACCAGCGCCAGACCTGCCAGAGGCACCGGACGCTGCCACCACGGACGACCGGCGTCCTCCGGGTCCACCAGGTCCTCCCTCGGTGTCTCGGAATAGACCAGACCCTTCAGAGAGCCTTCCGGCTTCGGCTTGGTCACCAGCGAGACCAGCACGCTGACGATGATGTCGACACCGAACGCCACACCGGCAGCCACGAACGACGCGCCCTGACCGGACAGCGGCAGGACGCCGACGGAGAGTCCGCCGAGCGTGCCGTCGGCGAGAATGCCGACGCCGACCGCAGCCAAGGTGCCGGAGACGAGACCCGCCCAACCGGCGGTCGCGGTCATCCGCTTCCAGAACATACCCAGGATGAACGTCGCGAACAGCGGAGCGTTGAAGAACCCGAACAGGGTCTGCAGGTAGTCCATGATGTTGGAGAAGCTGGACGCCAGGACAGCGGTGAAGATCGCGATGGCCGTCGCCGCAACGGTCGCCCAACGGCCGAGCTTCACGTAGAAGTCGTCCGGGCGGTCCTTGATGATGTACTCCTGGACGATGTCGAAGGACACCACCGTGTTGAAGGCGGAGACGTTGGCCGCCATACCGGCCATGAACGCCGCCAGCAGACCGGTGATCGCCAGGCCGAGCAGACCGTTGGGCAACACCTCTGCCATCAAGTAGAGCAGCGAGTCGTTGTAGGTCACCCCTTCACCCGAGGCACCACCGGCGATCGACTCCCCCGCCTTGGTCTGTGCGATCTCGGTGACCAGGACCGCCGCGATCATGCCGGGGAGAATGGTGATGAACGGGATGAACATCTTCGGGTACGCACCGATGATCGGCGTCTTGCGGGCGGCGCTGATCGAGTTGGCGGCCATCGCTCGCTGGACCTCGACGAAGTTGGTCGTCCAGTAGCCGAAGGAGAGCACGAAGCCGAGACCGAACACGATGCCGACGACCGAGAGGAAGTCGGAGGAGAAGCCGGTCAGAGCGGTGCCGGGCCAGGAGTTGAGCTGGTCGGCGGCGGGCGCGATGGTGTCGGGGTTGGCGGCCGCGGCCTTCTCGATCTTCGAGGTCAGACCGTCCCAGCCGCCCACCCGGTGGAGACCCAGGATGGTCAGCGGCAGCAGTCCGGCGACGATCACGAAGAACTGCAGGACCTCGTTGTAGATCGCGGCCTTCAGACCACCGAGGGTGATGTAGGACAGCACGATCACCGCGGCCACGATCAGCGCCACCCACAGCGGCCAGCCGAGCAGCGCGTGCACGATGGCGCCGAGCAGGTAGAGGTTGATACCGGCGATGAGCAGCTGCGCGATCGCGAACGAGAGCGCGTTGACCAGATGGGCACCGGTGCCGAAACGGCGCTTCATGAACTCGGGGACCGAGCGCACCTTCGAGCCGTAGTAGAAGGGCATCATCACGACGCCCAGGAACAGCATGGCCGGAATGGCGCCGATCCAGAAGTAGTGGACGGTGGGCAGCCCGACCTGCGCGCCGGTTGCCGACATCCCCATGATCTCGACGGCACCGAGGTTTGCTGAGATGAAGGCGAGGCCGGTGACCCACGCGGGCAGGGACCTACCCGAGAGGAAGAAGTCCACCGAGCTCGACATGCCACGGCTGGCCAGGAAGCCGATGCCGAGAACGAACGCGAAGTAGATGGCGATCAGAAGGTAATCAACTGCATTGGCCTGGATCAGGGTGTCCGCGGCCAGGATGCTTCCTTGCATTCCACGACCCTTCTAGGTTGATTGAGTACGTCAACCTAACCACGTCAAACAGACAAAACCGCGCTGGGTCACCCCTTCATCGACACGCCTTCTCGCCAGTAGCCCATGAAGGCAACCTGCTTGCGCGGCATCTCGAGCTCGTTGACCAGATGACGGCGCAGTGCGGTGACCATCCGGGACTCCCCGGCGATCCAGGCGTAGCGCCCGTCCTCGCCGTTGCCAGCACCGTTCGCGGAGTTGTCGGGGCCAGTGACCTCCTCGCCGGAGGAGGAGTAGTCCGGGGTCTCCCACAGGTCCGGGTCCTCGACCTCGACCGAGGTCACGTCCTCGGGCGTCGCCTCGAAGCCGAGCAGCCCGCCGACGGCAGCCAGGGACGGACCACCCACGGGCGCACCCTCGCGCGGGAGCCAGCTGACCTGCAGCCCGTCAGGCGCAGACACCTGCTGTACGTCATCAGCCGCCGGCACCTCCAGGAAAGCCGATCCGGTGGCGTCCGCCGGCAGCGACTCGAGGATCGAGACGATCGCCGGGACGGCCGTCTCGTCGCCGACCAGAAGCAGCCGGGTCGCGTCACCAGGAAGCCACTCGATCCCGCCGTAGGGCTCGCCCAGCTTGGGTCCGGCGACCAGGATCTCGTCGCCCGGCTTCGCCGCGCCGGCCCAGTCGGAGCCGGGACCGTGCGCGCCGGGGTGGAGCACGAAGTCGACGTACAGACGCTTCTCGATGCCTTCGCCCTCGACCGAGCGGATCGTGTAGGTGCGCATCCGCGGGCGCTCGTCCTCGGGGAGGGCGAGCCATTCGGTGTACCAGTCCTCCGCCGAGAGCTCGGGCAGCACGCCCGGGGTGGCCGGGAAGAGGAGCTTGATGCGCTGGTCGAGGCTCGGGCCGTCGTTGCCGAAGTCGGCCAGGTCGTCGCCGGCCAGCTCGATCCGGGCGAAGGACGGGGAGAGGCGCTCGACGGAGCGCACCGAGACGCGGGCGAGGATGGGCATGTCAGGCTCCTTGTGCGTGGGGGTGAGCGGCGGGTCGGTGGTGGCGTCCGATGGGGACGACCAGCGGTGTGCCCGAGACGGGGTCCGAGATGACCTGGGCCTCCAGGCCGAAAACCTTCTCGACGGAGTCGGCGGTGACCACCTCGGCGGGGTCACCGGTGGCGGCGATCCTGCCGCCGCTCATGGCGATCAGGTGGTCGGCGTAGCGGGCGGCAAGGTTGAGGTCGTGGAGCACCATCACGACGGTCGTGCCACGGGTCTCACGGAGGCCATGGAGCAGGTCGAGGAGGTCGATCTGGTGGGCGACGTCGAGGAACGTGGTCGGCTCGTCGAGGAGCAGCAGATCTGTCTGCTGGGCGAGCGCCATCGCCACCCAGACCCGCTGCCGCTGGCCACCGGAGAGCTCGTCGACGATCCGGTCGGCGAGGTCGAGCGTGTTGGTCAGCTCGAGCGCCTCGGCGACAGCCGCGTCGTCCTCGGGCGACCAGCGCTGCAGCGCACCGCGGTGGGGCTGACGTCCGCGGCCGACCAGGTCGACGACCGTGATCCCCTCGGGCGCGATCGGCGACTGGGGCATCAGGCCGAGCGTCTTGGCGACGGCCCGGGTCGGCTGCTTGTGGACCGCCTTGCCGTCGAGGACCACCTGCCCCGAGATCGGGCGGAGCAACCGCGCCATCCCGCGCAGCAGGGTCGACTTCCCACAGCCGTTGGCGCCCACGATCACGGTGGTCAGACCGTCGGGGATCTCCAGGGAGACCTCGTCGACGATCGGCTCCGCGCCGTAGCCGAGGCTCACACTCTCCGCAGCGAGTCTCATCTGGGCCTCTTTCATGTCATCGCCTTCCGGCCCGCCCGCTGGCGAGCAACCACAACAGGAACGGCGCCCCGAACGCACCGGTGACGACACCGACCGGGAGGTTGGTGCCGGGGAATCCATAGGCCGCGACGTAGTCGGCCCCGACCACCACGACCGCGCCGACCAGCGCGGCACCGAGGATCGTCGTACGCCCGCCGTTGAGGACCCGGGCGATCGGCCCGGCGACGAACGCGACGAACGCGACCGGCCCGGTCGCGGCGACCGCCAGCGCGCACAGCAGCACGGCGAGGAGGAGCAGCAGGTCGGCGTAGCGGTGGGTGACGCCGAGCGCGTTGGCGACGTCGGGACCGAGCTCGAGCACCCGCTGCGACTTCACCGTCCAGGCGACCAGCGGGAGCAGGATCACCAGGGCGACGAGCAGGATCCGGATCGTCGGCCAGGAGGCCGAGTTGAGGCTGCCGGTCATCCAGCGCAGCGCGAGCTGGGCGTCGTACTCGTTGGCGCGGGTGAAGAGGTACTGGATCACGGCGACCAGACCGGCGGCAGCGGTGACGCCGACGAGCACCAGCCGGTAGCCGCCGTCGCTGCCGGCCACCAGCCGGATGGCGACGGCGGTGAGCACCGCACCGATGATCCCGGCGAGCGAGAGCGCCGAGCCGTTCAGCGAGAGGACCACGATCGCGAAGACCGCCGCCGCGCTCGCCCCGAGCGAGATGCCGAGCATGTCGGGGCTGGCCAGCGGGTTGCGCAAGGTCGACTGGAAGATCGCGCCGGCGGTGCCGAAGGCGACTCCGGCCAGTACGCCCAGGACCGCCCGCGGCAGCTTCGACTCCATCAGGATGAAGGTCGCGCCGGGGATCTCCTCGCCGCCGAGGATCCGGAAGAAGTCCGGCAGCGTGATGATGTAGTCGCCGCCGAGCACGCGGAGCGTGAACAGCCCGAACAGGACCGCGCCCAGGCCACCGGCCACCAGGAGGAGCCGCCGCTGCGGGATGCGCCGGGCGCTGCGTACGACCGCCGTGGGGTTGATCGACTGCACGCTCATAGACCGGCCATCCGTCCGCGGCGAAGGAAGAAGATGAAGACGGGTACGCCGATGACGGCCGTCATCACGCCGACCTGGATCTCCGAGGGCGGCCAGATGACCCGGCCGACCACGTCCGCCAAGAGGGTGAGGGCGGCGCCGAAGCCCGCCGAGAGAGGGAGCACGCGGGTGTAGGCCGAGCCGACCATGACCCGGACCATGTGGGGGACGATCAGGCCGATGAAGCCGATCGGCCCGCACAGCGCGGTGGCGGTGCCGGTGAGGAGCACGACACCGAGGCCGATGACGGCGCGGTCGATGCCGGTGCGACGCCCGAGCCCGCGCGCGAGGTCGTCGCCGAGAGCGAGCGTGTCGAGGGTGCGGGCGCCGGCCAGGGTCAGCAGCGCGCCGACGGCCAGGAACGGCAGGCCGGTCAGGACCATGTCCCAGCCGCGGCCACCGATGGTGCCGACCTGCCAGAGCCGGATCACGTCGAAGGTGGCCTTGTCGGTGAGCAGGACGGCGGTGGTCCACGAGGTGACGCCGGCCGCGAGCGCGGCACCGGCGAGGACGAGCTTGGCCGGGGTCGCGCCGCCGGAGCCGAAGGAGGCGACCGTGTGCACGAGAATCGCGGCGATCGCGGCGCCGGCGAAGCCGAACCAGAGGTACGCGTTGAGCGAGCCGATGCCGAAGACCGAGACCGCCAGCACCATCGCGAACGTGGCCCCGGAGTTGAGCCCGAGGAGCCCCGGGTCGGCCAGCGGGTTGCGGGTCAGGCCCTGCAGGCAGGCGCCGGAGAGCGCCAGCGCGGCGCCGGCCATCAGCCCGAGGACGGTGCGCGGCATCCGGGTCTCCAGGATGCCTTGGCCGACACTGCCGTCACGCCACAGATCGAGCGGGGAGACGAGCTTCGCGCCGATCAGCATCGAGGCGACCACGGCGACCAGGAGGACACCGGCGAGCAGGATCACGACTCGAACCATCGACGACCGACCCCGACCGCGCGGATCCGCGGCCGGGGCTCGGTCGAGCGTCCTCGTGAGGGTCACTGACCCTCGAGAGCCTTGACGATGCCCGGGACGAACTCATCGATGGCGTAGGGCACCGACAGCGGCGTCGGGGTGCCTGCGGCGAGCGAGGCGACGTTGTCGGTCGAGGCCCACATGTGACCGGCCTTGATCGCGGGGACCTGGCCGACCAGCTTGTCCTTGGCGTACGTCTCGGAGTCCGTGTCCTCGACCGCGTAGGTGAACAGGAAGTCGGAGTCGAGCTCGCTGGCCTTCTCCGCGGAGACCTGGGCGAAGAACTCGCCCTTCTTGGTGTTCTCCACGACGACCGGCGCGTTCTCCATGCCGAGGTCGGAGAGGAAGTCCGGGCGAGCGTCCTCGGTCGTGTAGAACGGGATCTGGGAGAGGTCGGCGGTGGCCAGCGCGGCCCAGATAAAGGTCTTGCCCTGGATCTCCGGGGTGTCCGTCTTGACGTCCTCGTAGAGCTTCTGGGTGTCGGCCTCGACCTCGTCGGCCAGCTTGTTGCGGCCGGTGGCCTTGCCGACCATGTCGAGGGAGTCCTCCCACGCGGTCGCCCACGGCTGGTCCGGGTAGGCGACGACCGGCGCGATCTCGGAGAGCTTCTTGTACTCCTCCTCGGTGATGCCCGAGTAGGTCGCAAGGATCAGGTCGGGGGTCTGCTTGGCGACCTCGTCGACCGGGATGGCGTCGGTCTGGTCGAGGATCGCCGGCATGTCGGCGTCGAGCTCCTCGAGCTTCTCGTCGAACCAAGGCGTGGTGCCATCCTCGTCACCGCCCCAGGTCACCTTGGGGATGCTGACGGGCACGACGCCCAGCGAGAGGAGCATGTCGGCGTCGTTGACACCGACGACGGAGATGCGCTTCGGCTCCTCCTCGATCTTGGTCTCGCCGAAGGCGTGCTCGATGGTCACCGGGAAGGCGCCCGAGTCGGCCTTCGAGGTGGACTCCTGGCCGGAGTCGGCCGAGTCGGTGGAGCCCGTGCTGCAGGCAGCCAGGCCGGAGACAGCGAGCGCGGTGCTCACTGCGATGAGTACGGGACGACGGATCACGTGGACCACCTCGGGTTAGGCAATGCTTAGTTAGGACAGCCTAAACACATTACCGTTTCAACGAGGTATCGGCCCCCAAGGTTTGGGACGACGCGGCGGACGGTCAGGGCCTGACGAACGCCCTCCGCTCGGCCTCGACCCGGTCCCGGATCACGCAGTCGAGCGAGTGGTCGTTGACGATCCCCATCGACTGCATGAACGCGTACATCGTCGTCGGCCCGACGAACTTCCAGCCCCGCTTCTTGAGGTCCTTGGAGAGCCCGACCGACGCCGGCGAGGTCGCCACCACCTCCGGGACCATCAGCGGCTCGGGCTCGAAGCCCCAGACGTACGCAGCCAGCGACCCCTGCTCCTCGACGAGCTCGACCGCCCGCCGGGCGTTGTTGATCGACGCCTCGATCTTGCCGCGGTGGCGGATGATCCTGGCGTCCTGCAGGAGCCGCTCGACGTCGCCCTCGTCGAACTCGGCCACCTGGTGGAAGTCGAAGCCCGAGAAGACCTCCCGGAACGCGGGTCGCTTGTTGAGGATCGTGCGCCACGAGAGCCCGCTCTGGAACCCCTCCAGGCAGATCTTCTCGAAGAGCCGTACGTCACCGCCGGCCGGAAACCCCCACTCGGTGTCGTGGTAGTCCAGGAACTCCGGCGCCCCACCCGCCCACGCGCAACGCGTCTGACCATCGGCCGCCAGGAACGGTGTCTCACTCATCCAACCGACCCTAGCCGCGACCACCGACAAGCCCCTTTCAGAGGAGGTGTCGGATTGAGGCGAAGTGGGTGCGGATCTCCTCGTCGGTCCCGGAGCCGTAGATCTCGAGCACCTCGGCCAGGCCGGGGGCGACCTCACGGAGGGCATCGACGGCCTGCTGGAGCTCGCGACCGGAGGCCACCGCGCGCAGCACCCCACGCACCGCCGCGCCACCCTCGACGGACACCGCGCGGGAGGCGGTGGTCAGCTCCGCGGACAGCTCCCGGATCTCGTCGAGCCGCTCGTTGACCTGGGAGGTGGTGAGGTCACCGGCGTTGGCGCCGAGGTCGATCAGCGCGTGCAGGCGCCCCAGCGCGATCGGGTTGGCGATCTTGACCCGCTGCCCGGTCATCAGGTGCGACAGCATCGCCGGACTCAGACCGAGGACCTTGGCGGTCGTTGCCTGGGTGAGGCCCAGCGGAGCGGTCGCGCGGCGCACCAAGTCGCCGAGCGGCTCACCGTACAGCTCGCGCTGCTGCTGGATGTTCTCCTCGACGCCCATGCAGGCAATCTACACACGTAGATACGACGTTTGCAAATGTACTTGCGGCGTATACGTTAGTGAACATAAGGTGCAGCTCATGCGGATAAGACTTGTGATCGCCACCGGCCTCGCCGGCGTCCTCACCGCGGCCGTGGCCGGCACCGGTGCCGCCCCTGCTGCCGCCGAGGAGCAGAACCAGGGGACGTACGGCCGGATGATCCTCGTCCTCGACTCCTCCGGCTCGATGAAGGAGCCGGCTGGCGGGGGCGCCACGAAGATCCAGGCGGCCAAGCAGGCACTCGGCACCGTGATCGACGGCCTGCCCGAGAGCGCGGACGTGGGCATGCGGGTGTTCGGAGCGAAGGTGTTCGGACGCAAGCAGAAGGGCGCATGCGAGGACACCCAGCTGGTCGTCGAGCCTGGCACCGGCAACCGCGACGACCTGAGGTCGGCGGTGAGCGGCTACAAGCCCTACGGCGAGACCCCGATCCCGGTCGCCCTGAAGCGCGCCGCCGAGGACATCGGCTCCGAGGGCAAGCGGTCGATCGTCCTCGTCTCCGACGGCGAGTCGACCTGCGGCGACCCCTGTCCGGCCGCGCAGGCGATCGCCGAGCAGGGCATCGACCTGCAGATCGACGTCGTCGGCCTCTCCGTCTCCGGCAAGGCCCGCAAGCAGCTGGAGTGCATCGCAGACAAGGGCAACGGCACCTACTACGACGCCGACGACGCCGAGGGCATCGGCGAGTCGATCTCGGGCGCGTCCGAGCGGGCGCTGCGGCCGTTCGAGTTCACCGGCACGCCGGTGAAGGGCACCCCCGACGTAGCCGGCGCGCCCCTGGTGAGGACGGGGCAGTACCTGGACACCATCCAGACCCGCGACCAGCGCTACTACCGCTTCGAGCGCACCGCCCCCGGCACCACCGTGCACCTCGGCCTGATCTTCGAGGGCGAGTCCGAGGACCTCGTCAGCAACCTGAGCCCCCAGATCAGCGTCGAGGGCGAGAACGGCGACCTCACCCAGTGCCGCTGGACGGTGGTGCAGAGCGGGACGTACGGCGACGGCAGCCGGCTGATCTTCGGCTCCACCCACAGCGCGGACACCGACCCCGAGGACGTGTGCAACACCGCCGACGAGCTGATCCTGAGCACGGCGCCGGGCAGCGGCGACGCCGGCGCCATCGCCGGGAAGCCGGTTCAGCTGATGGTCTACGAGGAGCCCCCGGTCAGCGCGGCCGCGCTCGACGCCCTGCCTCCCCAGCCCGAGAAGCCGACCTGGACCGACCTGACACCGGGCGAGCCGACGACCGACCTGGTCCCCGGCAGCGCGATCGCCAACGCGCCGATCGTCGAGGACGGCACGTACTCCTTCGACATCAACCCGGGCGAGAACCAGGTCATCGGCGTCCCCGTCGGCTGGGGCCAGCACCTGCAGGCCCAGTTCGACGCCCGGATGACCGACGCGATCCGCAGCGAGTGGGGAGTCGGCGCGGGCGTCGAGCTCGACGTCATCGGACCGCTCGGCGGCGACGCCACGGTCGACCTGAGCAGCAAGGCGCCGAAGAGCTGGTGCGACCCGGGCCTGCTCCAGAACTGCGCGGACGCCTGGCGCACCGGCACCGTCTCCAACGTCGTCGCCTACCGCAACCGCTTCGCCAACGCCGACGCGGAGGCCTCGACCGGGCTGCCGGGCGTCCACTACGTCCGGATCCAGTATGGCCTCGACGAGAACATCAACGTGCCCTACACCCTCACCATCAAGACCGTCGGCGAGGACGGCGCGGGCGAGCCCGACTACGAGAAGGTCTCCGGGCTCACGGCACCGACCGCCGACCTCAACCTGAACTCCGGCTCCGGCTCCGGCGCCGAGGAGTCCGAGGGCTCCCAGGGCTCCGGTGAGGAGGCGAGCAACGCTTCCGGGACCGGCAAGGGCGAGAGCGGCGCGAAGAGCTCCGGCGACACCCTCGAGCTGGTCGCCGGCATCGGCGGGACCGGCCTCGGGATCGCCGCGCTCGCCGCCGCGGCGGTGCTGCTGATCCGGAGGCGGCGCGCCTAGATCAGCAGGAAGGCCCCGCCTGCCAGCAGCAGCACCCCGGCGAGCACCAGCACGACGATCGGCCACAGCGGCCGGTCGTCATGCTGTTTCGTACGCCGCACCGCGGTCCTGTCTCTGGCACCCCGGGCATCCCGGGGCGTCGGCGGAGGGGGCGGAGGCGGCGGCGAGGTCCGCCCGGTGGCGTACTGGTCCAGGACCTCGGCCTCGCCCGGCTCCCAGCGCCGCGCGGGCACGGCCTGAGCGAGCAGCTGGCGGAACTCCGCGGCGGACTGCGGCCGGGCGGCGCGGTCCGAGCCGACCGCCCGGAGCAGCAGCCGGCCCAGCGGGGTCGGCGGGACGTACGCAGGGTCGTGCGGTGGCCTCACCCCGGTGAGCAGGTGCAGGCCGGTGACGGCGGTGGCATAGAGGTCGTCGCGCGGATCCGGGTCGCTGCCCTGGTCGGGCGCCATGTAACCAGGCGTACCGATCATCACGTTGGCCTCGGTGAGCCGCGGCTGGTCGGTCGGGACGGCCACCCCGAAGTCGGAGAGTCGCACGTGCGGGACGCCCGCGCCGGTGACCTCCAGCAGCAGGTTGCCCGGCTTCACGTCGCGGTGCACCACACCGGCGGCATGCACCGCCTCGAGACCCGAGAGGGTCTGGTCGAGGATCGCGACGACCCACTGCTCGGAGAGCGCGCCGTAGTCGCCCACCAGCATCGCGACCGAGCCGCCGCGGAGCAGCGGCATCGTGAACAGCACGTTGTCGTCCTCACCAGCCCAGCCGAGCGGGGTGACGACGTGCGGGTGGTGGATCCGGGTGGCCTGCTCGCGGATGAACCGGAGTAAGGAGGAGGCGTCGCGCTGGCGCAGCAGCTTGGCGGCCTTGATGTCGCCCTCGCGGCGGTCCTGGACCTGCCAGACCTCGCCCATGCCTCCCTCCGCGATGGGCTCCAGCAGCTCGTAGCGCCCCGCGAAGACCTCACCCACCCGACGCTCAGATCTTGGTGCGGTGGAAGCTCTGGAAGCTGCGCGAGGCGGTCGGGCCGCGCTGGCCCTGGTAGCGGCTCCCGTACTTCTCGCTGCCATAGGGGTTCTGGGCCGGCGAGGTGAGCCTGAAGAAGCAGTACTGACCGATCTTCATCCCCGGGTAGAGCTTGATCGGAAGCGTCGCGACGTTGGCCAGCTCGAGCGTCACATGGCCGGAGAAGCCCGGGTCGACGAAGCCGGCGGTGGCGTGGGTGAGCAGCCCGAGGCGCCCCAGCGAGCTCTTGCCCTCCACGCGCGCCGCGATGTCGTCGGGCAGGCTGACGGTCTCGTACGTCGACCCGAGCACGAACTCACCCGGGTGCAGGATGAACGGCTCGTCGCCCTCGGTCTCGATCTGCCGGGTGAGCTCGGACTGGTCCACGGCCGGGTCGATCGTGGCGTACTTGTGGTTGTCGAAGACCCGGAAGAACCGATCCAGACGTACGTCGACGGACGACGGCTGCAGCATCGACTCGTCCCAGGGGTCGATAACGATCCGCCCGTCGTTGATCTCGGTCAGGATGTCCTTGTCGCTCAGCAGCACGAGGCAAACCTAACGCAGCCGGGCGCTGTGTACTGCTCCTGCGTTGCCGCTGGCAGCGTCTCTGGAATCACCCCTACCCCATGCGTCACAGATTCAGCGCCGGAGTCGTACGTCCCGGGGTAAACCCGATTGAATCGGAGCCATGGCACTGGATGCGCTGATCCCCGGCGGCTATCGCCGGTACGTCGCGCTGGGCGACTCCTTCACCGAGGGCGTCGGCGACACCGACGTACGTCGCCCGAACGGCGTACGCGGCTGGGCCGATCGGGTCGCCGAGGTGATGGCCGAGCGGACCCCCGAGTTCACCTATGCCAACCTCGCCGTCCGCGGCCGCGGGATCGACCGGATCGTCAAGGAGCAGGTCGGGCGGGCGATCACGCTCGAGCCGGACGTGGTGACGATCTACGGCGGGTCGGTCGACCTGATGTGGCCACATGTAAACATCGATGACCTGCTCGCCACCTACGAGTCGGCGATCGGCGACCTGACCGAGACCGGCGCGAAGGTGCTCGTGTTCACCGCCTACGGCGCGCGGTCGACCACCGTCGGGCGACTGCTCCGCGGACGCTTCGCGGTCTACAACGAGGCGGTGCGCGAGATCGCGCAGCGGCGGGGAGCCACGCTGGTCGACTTCTGGCGGATGACCGAGTACGACGACGCCGGCTACTGGGACGGCCACGGCTTCCTGGGCGCCCCCGGCCACCAGCTGATGGCGATCAAGGTCCTCGACACCCTCGGCGTACGCCACCACCTGCCCACCCCGAAACCACTGGTCGTCGTCGAGGAACCGGGCCCCAATGGCCTGGTCGGTCCCATCCGCGAGGTCCGGCGGCTGGCCGCCCGCGCGCTCCCCTGGGCCGTACGCCGCATGCTCCGTGGCCCGGCAGGCGAGGGGCTGTCGGCCCGCTATCCCCGGATGACGCGACTTTCCTGAACCGGTTTCACACCTGGCCGGGTGTGTGAGGTAACATCCTGGTCGCACCTGCGGACGTAGCTCAGTTGGTAGAGCGCAACCTTCCCAAGGTTGATGTCGCGAGTTCGAATCTCGTCGTCCGCTCCACGTTCCATCCCAGGTCAGCCCGCACTTTCGTCGTCATCGTCGGCAGTGCGGGTTTCTGTTTGGGCTCAGATGCCCCCAGGAAGGCGGCCTCCGGGAGCGTGCCGCCTGGCGGCCGGTCCCCCTACGTGCCGCGCAAAACGAAGGAGAGCGCCCAGTCCGTAGACCAAGCGCTCACTCCCCAGGGCCAGCAACTAGAACCGCAATCACTCGCGGAGGACGCTGATCCTCACTCACGAGCCACGCCAGTTCTTCGGCACGACGACGGCGGGGGTCCGTGCACCGTGCGCTCTCCGGCCCTTCGCCAGCAGACCCACACTCCAGCCCGCCAACTAGACCGCGATCCCGAGTCGGTGCCCGAGACCGCCGGGCCACCAACGGCGCAATTCGTGGTGTCAATCGCCACGCAGGAGAGAGTCACCCTGACTGCTCCGTTGGCGCAATTACGGTAACCAGCCATGCGCCGAGTAATGCATGTGACACCGACCACTCCGCGAAATCCAGACGATCCCGGCTCCAGACTCGGCCGACGACGAGGGGGAGGTAGGCGCGGCTGCCGATAGGGACACTCCCCGCGTCGCTACTACGGTGGATGGTGTTGGGCAGCGTGGGGGCAAGCCCCCAGACCCCCGCCAAGGTGGCCAGGTGCCGGACATGGGCAACGCTCCGCCCCCGCGATACGGACACTCGCACGTGCCCCCAGGATGCCCCCGATACTCTTGGCCAGGCCGATCATTGCCATGAAGAACAGCACGAAATCCCGGTCCACGGAAGCACGAACGAGTGGCTGTGGGGTGGGCTAATCTGATTCCCAAGGTTGATGTCGCGAGTTTCGAATCTCGTCGTCCGCTCCATGGAATCGGGCCGTGCCTTATGGCACGGCCTGTTTCGGTTCACTTGCACGATCCAAGTGACGCAGCACACGATCGCGGGTGTTTGCAGGTTGCGTCCATTAAGATTGGGTTTCTGTTTTCCAATCATTGTGTGAACGACACGTAAAGGATCACGCGCCATGCCCGCGGGCTCGAGCAGCCGATTCACCGACGGACGAGTCCCCGACCACGGCATCGGAGATCTGTTCACCTATGAGGCGCGTCTCCAGGCACGACTCGACGTCGAGGCGGCCCTGGCCGAGGCCGAAGCGGCCGTGAAGGTGATCCCCGCGGAGGCCGGCGAAGCGATCGCCGAGGCCGCCGATCTGGACAAGCTCGACCTGGACCGCATCGAGAAGGCCACCGCCGAGCACAGCCACCCGCTGACCCCGCTGGTCGAGGAGCTCTGCCGGGTCGTCGGCGCGAAGCACGGCGGCTGGGTCCACTGGGGCGCCACCACGCAGAACATCACCCAGACCGCCGACCTGATCCTGCTGCGCCAGGCGCACGACAAGATCCTCGACCTTCTCGGCGATCTGCTGCGCTCGCTGTCGAAGGTCGCCGAGGCCGGCGCCGAGGTGCCGATGCCGGGGCGTACGCACTCCCAGCACGCGGTCCCGATCACCTTCGGCTTCAAGGTCGCCATCTGGATCGACGAGATCGCCGCCCACGTCGACCGGCTCCGGTCCGTCGAGGACCGCGTCTTCCGTCTCCTGATGGGTGGGGCCGCGGGGACGATGGCCTCCTTCGGCACCCACGCTCGCGCCATCGAGACCGAGACGGCTTCCCGGCTCGACATGGGCTCGATGCCCGTGCCCTCGCGCGCGATCAACGACGGCATGGTCGAGTGGGTCTCGATCCTGGGGATGCTCGGTGGCACTGCCGGCAAGATCGGCAAGGACGTCTACTCGATGATGCAGCCCGAGTTCGGCGAGGCCTTCGAGCCGATCCCCGAGGGCACCATCGGCTCCTCGACGATGCCCCACAAGCGCAACCCGCAACTGACGCTCGACGTGATCACCTCCGCCACCCAGCTGCGTGGGCTCGTCGCCCCGGCGATGGAGTCGATGCTCCACGACCACGAGGCCAACGGTGCGATGACCGGCATCCTGGAGGACGCGGTCGCGCAGGCCTCTCGCCTGGCCGGGGACGTACTGGCTCGGCTGGTCGTCATCTTCACCGGGCTGACCTTCGACGAGGACCGGATGCGCGCCAACCTGGCCCTCTCCGGCGGGCTGATCGGCTCCGAGTCGCTGATGCTCGAGCTCGGCGAGCGGATCGGCCGCCAGGTCGCCCACGACGTCGTCTTCGAGCTGGCCCAGCGCGCCGCGGTCGAGGAGCTCGACTTCGCCTCGCTCCTCGCCGACTCCCCCGAGGTCTCGGAGCACTTCACCCGCGGCGAGATCGCCGGTCTGCTCGACCCTTCCCGCCACCTCGGCGAGTCCGCCAACATCGCCCGCGCCATGGCCGAGCACGCCCGCCGGGTCGCCGACACCATCCAGATCCCGAGCGTCTGACGCGCCTGCGCGGACGCCGATAGGCTGCGTACGTGGCCTTGGCGAACCTTCATGAAGTCGAATGGGAGACCGGCCGAGGCGGTCGACTCCAGCGGATCCTCGCCGTACCCACCGGACTGACAGCACTTGCCCTGATCCCTCTGGGAGTGCTGACCGCCCTGGAAACCAGTCCATGGGGATGGCTGTGGATGCTCCTCGTCATCCCTGGAGCGCTCATCATGGCCGGGCTCACCTCGAACATGTGGGATGCGCCCGCTCGCGCAGACGTCGCTCGGCGACTCCTCCAGGACGGAACCACACATACGGCCATGGTGGTCGGCTACGAGGACCACTCCGACGAGAGCACGACCTACTCGTTGCATCTGGAGGTTCGCACACCGGAGGGCGTGCATCTCGTGCGCCATTACTGCTCCAGCTCGCTGTGCACGCATGCCGCAGACGGCCGCGCCGACGCGAATGTTCGGGTCGTGCTCGACAACTCCACCGGTGCCTGGATGGTCCGCCATGACTGAAACCCACGAGCCCTAGACTTACTGGGTGACTTTCGAAGGTTTCCCCGTGGCAGCGCTCGACTTCTACGACGACCTCGAGGTCGACAACACCAAGTCGTTCTGGGAAGCCCACAAGCACGTCTACAAGGAGTCCGTCCTCGCGCCGATGAAGGCGCTCACCGACGAGCTCGCCGAGGAGTTCGGCAGCGCCAAGATCTTCCGGCCCTATCGCGACGTACGTTTCTCGAAGGACAAGCTCCCCTACAAGACCCACCAGGGAGCCTTCGTGGCCGTGGCGCCTCAGACGGGCTACTACGTCGAGGTCTCGCCCCGCGGCATCCGCACCGGTGGCGGCTGCTACTGGTTCGAGCCACCCCGGCTCGCCGCCTTCCGTGACGCCATCGTCCACGACCACTACGGCGCTGACCTGGAGAAACGCCTCGCGGTCGCGGAGAAGAAGGGCTACGAGGTCACCGGCGACCGCCTCAAGACCGCCCCGCGCGGCTTCGCCAAGGACCACCCCAAGATCGAGCTTCTCCGCCACAAGTCCATCCACCTCGGCCGCACCATCGGCTTCGAGCCGATCATCCACACCCCCGACCTCGTCGGCGAGGTGAAGAAGGACTGGCGAGCCGTACGTCCCCTGGTCGAGTGGATCGCCGAGCACGCGGTGGCGTGAGGCGGCTGGCCTACCCATACGAGTTGGTCCCAGACGTACGAGCCCATTACCGACTGGTAGAAGGGCGGGAACGTCTGGGACCAACTCGATCAGGCGGAGGTGAAGCTCGCCATCGTGCGGTCGGGCTCCCAGAAGGCCTTCATGGAAGCGATGCGGCCCTCGTCGTTGACGGTGTAGACCATGATCAGGTCGGTGGTGGTGTAGCTGCCGTCGGGGAAGCTGGTCTTGATCTTGCCGATGTTGGCGCAGGTGTTGCCCTCGGGGTTGGCGAAGGAGTCGTTGATCTCGAACTCGAAGGTGTGGACCGAGGCGATCGCCTTCTCCCAGAACGCCTTGAGCCCCTCGTGGCCGTGGTGGCCCTTGCCCTCGGGGTCGAACATCGACGGCCCGACCGGGTCCTCGAGCACGCAGTCCTCGGCGTAGATCGTCAGCCACTCGTCGAGGTCGCCCTTGGCGACGGCGGCATAGGAGCGCTGGCCGGCCGTACGTGCGGGGTGGTCGTCGTCGGGGGCGTTCCAGGTGATGGCGTCGGAGGTGATCATGCAGGCGATCGTACGCCGAAACTGAAACGTGTTCTACCTGATCACCGAGTCCCTCCCGGATAGGGTCGGCGGGTGACCGTCACGGAGGCCGATCGAAGGACGGCCGCACCGGGGCGGGACTTCAACCGCCTCTGGCTGGCGACGGCCACGAGCCAGGCGGGATCGACCATCGCCTACGGCGCGCTGCCGCTGGTCGCGGTGCTGGTCCTCGGCTCCTCGACGTTCCAGGTGTCGCTGCTGGCGGCGCTGTCCGGGTTCGCGGCCGCAGCGGCGGGAGTGCGGCTCGGGCCATGGATCGAGTATCGCCACAAGCGGCCGACGATGGTCGGCACCGACCTGATCCGGTTCGCGGCGATGCTCAGCATCCCGGCGGCCGGGCTCCTGGACCTGCTCACCTACGCGCACCTGTGCGTCGTCGGTGTCGTCGCGGCGACCTGCGAGCTCGCCTTCACCGCAGCCTCGGGCGCCCACCTGAAGGCGCTGGTCGAGCCGGAGGCCCGGCTGGCCGCGACCAGCCGCCTGGAGACGACCTTCTGGACGACCTTCACCGCGGGCCCGCCGATCGGCGGGGCTCTCGTCTCCGCGTTCGGGCCGACACTGACCGTTCTCGTCGACGCGGCGACCTACCTGCTCTCCGCGCTCGGCATCCGCTCGATCCGTACGCCGGAACCGCAGCCGCCGACGAGGGAGCCGCAGCACTGGCGGGGCGAGGTGACCGCCGGCTGGCGCTACATCCTCGCCCGGCGCGACCTGCGCTCGCTCTTCCTCAACGCGGCCCTCTTCGGCTCGTGCGTGATCGCCACCAGCCCGCTGCAGACCGTGCTGACGCTGCGGGAGCTCGGCATGGAACCGTGGATGTACGGCGTCGCGATGGGCCTGCCCTGCCTCGGCGGCATCATCGGCGCCATGTCCGCACCCCGCCTCACGAACAGACTCGGCGAGCGCGCCGTGCTGCTCGGGTCCGGGGTCGCGCGGACCCTGTGGACCATCCCGATCGCCCTCACCCCGGGTGGCGCGGCCGGGTTCATCTGGTTCACCGCCGCGAACTTCGGGCTGATCCTCTGCGCCGGCGTCTTCAACCCGACCTTCGCCACCTACCGGATGCGCGAGACCGCCGACGACCACATGTCGCGGGTGCAGGCGGCGTGGTCGATCACCATGAAGGTCGCCCAGCCGGTCGGGGTCCTGGCGGCCGGGGCGCTGGCCGCGGCGACGAGCCCGCGGATCGCGATCGCGGCGGCCGGAGGCGTACTTCTGCTCTCCTCAGGGCTGCTTCCCTGGCGCTCTGCTGTGACGAAGACCCCTACCCATCAGTAGCCCCGGGCTTGCCACCCCTCCGACGCATGCCTATTCTTAATGTTACCCGCCAGTAGTCCGCGCCGACCGGCGCTCCCGCAACTGGTACATCCGACAAAGGTTATGAAGGTGGATCAGTGAGCCACTACAAGAGCAATCTCCGCGACATCGAGTTCAACCTGTTCGAGGTCTTCGGCACCGACAAGGTTCTCGGCACCGGTCCCTTCGCGGACCTGGACGTCGACACCGCGAAGGAGATCCTCGCCGAGGTCGAGCGTCTTTCGCGCGAGGACCTCGCCGAGTCGTTCGTCGAGGCCGACCGCAACCCGCCGGTCTTCGACCCCAAGACCAACACCGCGCCGGTCCCGGCCGCGTTCAAGAAGTCCTACGACGCGTGGATGGATTCGGGCTTCTGGAGCCTGCACACTCCCGAGGAGATCGGCGGCCAGGTGGCCCCGAACTCGCTGGTCTGGGCGACCGCCGAGATGCTGCTCGGGGCGAACCCGGCGATCTGGATGTACGCCGCCGGCCCGTTCTTCTCGAAGGTCGTCTTCGAGAACGGCAACGACCGCGACAAGCAGATCGCCAAGATCATGGTCGAGCGCCTCTGGGGCTCCACGATGGTGCTGACCGAGCCCGACGCGGGCTCCGACGTCGGCGCCGGCAAGACCTTCGCCACGCCCAACGAGGACGGCTCCTGGAACATCACCGGCGTCAAGCGCTTCATCACCAGCGCCGAGTCGGACCTGCAGGAGAACATCATGCACCTCGTCCTCGCCCGCCCGAAGGGCGTCGAGGGCGTCGGCGGCCCGGGCACCAAGGGCCTCTCCCTCTTCCTCGTGCCGAAGTTCCACTTCGACCACGAGACCGGTGAGCTCACCGGCGAGCGCAACGGCGCGTACGTCACCAACGTCGAGCACAAGATGGGCATCAAGGTGTCCAACACCTGCGAGCTCACCTTCGGCGACCCGCAGGTCGGCGGCGGCGAGGCCGCCCAGGGCTGGCTGCTCGGCGAGGTGCACGACGGCATCCGCCAGATGTTCGACGTCATCGAGAACGCTCGGATGATGGTCGGCACCAAGGCCATCGCGACCCTCTCGACCGGCTACCTGAACGCGCTCGAGTACGCCAAGACCCGCGTCCAGGGCGCCGACCTCGTCGCCGCCGGCAAGACGGACCCGCGCGTCACGATCACCCACCACCCCGACGTACGCCGCTCGCTGCTGGTGCAGAAGTCGTTCGCCGAGGGCATGCGCGCGCTGGTCTACTACACGACCTCGTGGCAGGAGAAGGTCGTCCTCACCGAGGACGGCTCCGACGAGAACAAGCTGGCCGCCGCGGTCAACGACCTGCTGCTGCCGATCGTCAAGGGCTACGGCTCCGAGCGCGCCTGGGTGCTGCTCGGCACCGAGTCGCTGCAGACCTTCGGCGGGTCGGGCTTCCTGCAGGAGTACCCGATCGAGCAGTACGTCCGCGACGCCAAGATCGACTCGATCTACGAGGGCACCACCGCGATCCAGGGCCAGGACTTCTTCTTCCGCAAGATCGTGAAGAACCAGGGCGCCGCGCTCGGCCAGATCGCCGGCGAGATCCAGGCCTTCCTCGACAACGAGGGCTCCGCCGAGCTCAAGGAGTCGCGCGCCCTGCTCGCGACCGCGCTCGAGGACGTCAACGCGATCGTCGGGCACATGTTCAACGACCTGATGGCCTCGCAGGAGGAGATCAGCAACATCTACAAGGTCGCCCAGAACACCTCGCGCCTGCTGCTCGCCGTCGGCGACGTCGTGGTCTCGTGGCTGCTGCTGCGCCAGGCCGAGATCGCCCTCGCTGCCCTGGCCGGCGACGCCGGCAAGGACACGGACTTCTACACCGGCAAGGTCGCCGCCGCGAAGTTCTTCGCCTCCTACAACCTGCCCAAGCTGACCGCTGAGCGGGCGATCGCCGAGGCGATCGACAACTCGATCATGGATCTGCCCGAGTCGGCCTTCTGATTCTCAGGTCCTGATC
>NZ_JBHVGB010000093.1:0-21726 GCF_042801335.1 Nocardioides sp. NPDC057577
GACTCGACGTGTGCTGAAGGAGTTCTGAGATGACGTATGTCGAGATGGAGCACCCGACCGAGGACGTCGCGGTGGTGCGGCTCAACCGGCCGGAGCGGATGAACTCGATGGCGTTCGACGTGATCGTGCCGCTGGTCGCCCGGCTCAAGGAGATCTCGGCCGACAACTCGGTGCGTGCGGTGATCCTCACCGGGGCCGGACGCGGCTTCTGCTCCGGTGCGGACCAAAGCGGTGAGAAAGGCCGGATGCCGGGGATCGAGGGGCTCACCGCGGTGTCGGTGGCACTGCGGGCGATGGAGATCCTGGAGGACCTGATCCTCACCCTCCGCACCATGCATCAGCCGGTCATCGCGGCGGTCAACGGCGCCGCGATCGGCGGCGGGCTGTGCCTGGCGCTGGCCTGCGACATCCGGGTGGCCGCCTCCTCGGCGTACTTCCGCGCGGCCGGGATCAACAACGGCCTCACCGCCAGTGAGCTGGGGCTCTCCTACCTGCTCCCCCGCGCCGTCGGCTCCTCCCGCGCCGCGGAGTGGATGCTGACCGGACGCGACATCGACGCCGACGAGGCCGCGCTCACCGGCCTGGTCTCCCGCGTCGTACCCGACGACGAGCTGATCGAGAGCTGCCTGGAGACCGCGAGCGCCATCACCCGATGGAGCCGCCCGGGCGTCGAGCTCACGAAACGTACGCTCATCGACGCGCAGAGCGCTGCGGGCTTCGAGCAGCACATGCACAGCGAGGGCCTCGGCCAGCTCCTGGTCCGCCTCCTCACCGGCAACTTCGAGGAGGCCGTCACCGCGCGCAACGAGAAGCGCTCACCGCACTTCCGCGACTGACCCGCTAGCGTTGCCCGCGAGACAGGAGGCGGCGATGCTGGCGCTGACCCAGAGAACGTACGGCGGGCTCGACGCGGTCGAGATGGCTGATCTCCCGGTGCCCGAGCCGACGGCCGACGAGGTGCTGGTCGAGGTCCATGCCTGCTCGCTGAACGGGTCCGACCGGGAGAACCTCGCCGGCTCGCCGTTCTACTCGCGCGTCGGCGGCCTGCGCAGACCCCGGCGGCCGGTGCCCGGATCCGACATCGCGGGTGTGGTCTCAGCGGTAGGGCGGCAGGTGAGCGGGTTCTCCGTCGGCGACGAGGTCTTCGGGGAGCTGGCCGGTTACCGCGGAGGGCTGGCCGAGTATGTCGCCACGAAGCCGCGGCTGCTCGCGCGCAAGCCGACCGGTTTGACGTACGTCGAAGCCGCCTCCATCCCGCAGGCCGGTTGCATCGCCTGGCGCGCCATCGAAGGACGAGTGCATCCGGGCGACCGGGTGCTGGTCAACGGCGCGGGCGGTGCGGGCGGACCGCTCGTCATCGGGCTGGCCAAAGCCCGGGGCGCCGAGGTCACCGCCGTCGACCGGGCCGACAAGGCCGACTTCCTGCACCGGATCGGCGCGAGCACCACCGTCGACTTCGAGACCGAGGACTGGGCCGATCACGCCGACCACCGCGAACGCTACGACCTGATCGTCGACCTGGTCGCTCACCGCTCCCCCTTCCGCGTCCACCGCGCCCTGCGCCCGGGCGGCACCTACCGGATCGTCGGCGGCTCGACCCGGATCCTGCTCGCCGCCCTGCCCGCCCGCCCGCTCATCAAGGCACGCACCGGCAAGGACGTCGGCGTACTCGTCGTGCCCCAGTCGCGCGCAGACCTCGAGGCGATCACCGCGCTGGTGACGAGCGACGTCGTCACGCCCGCCATCGACAGCACGTTCCCGCTGAGCGAGGCGGCGGCCGCGTACGCACGTCTCGCGAGCGGCGACAACCAGGGCAAGATCGTCGTGATCATGCGCTGACGCGCCACGCCCGTTCTGTCCATCTGAACCACGGCCTCAGATAGCGTGCGGTGCCATGGAGTGCCAGACATGAGGGCGATGACGTTTGCCGGGCTCAGCAAGCTGCTCGTCGTCCCCGAAGGTTTTGAGGCGCCGAAGGTGCTCACGCACGGCGAGCTGACGGCGCGGCCGCTGTCGCGCGAGTGCCTGGCAGATGACGTACGAGCGATCAACGCCGACCGGGAGCTCATCAACGCGACTCGGGGCGGCGGGTGGCCGGACGGTCCGACGTCGGAGGAAGACGACTACATCGACCTGGTCTGGCACGAGGGCGAGTGGAAGGAGAACAAGTCGTTCTCCTACGTCCTGGAGACGTCCGGACTCGGCTACGTCGGGTGCGCCTATCTCTACCCGCTGGGCGTCCGGCAGGAGCTGAGCGAGGAGCTGGCGACGTACGACGTCGACGTCAGCTGGTGGGTGACCACCGAGGCTTATCAGCAGGGGCTCTACGAGGTGGTCCACGAAGCGCTGAAGAAGTGGGTGCCGGGGAACTATCCGTTCCGCCGGCCCCACTTCTCCAACGTGGTGATTCCTTAGATCGTGCTGGCCGTCAGGCGTAGGTGACCGGAAGCTCCTTGATGCCGTTGATCCACGCGTGGCGCAGGCGGCGCGGCGTGCCGTTGGGCTTCAGGTCGGGCATCCGGTCGGCGATCACGTCGAACATGATCCGCACCTCCATCCGAGCCAGGTTGGCCCCGATGCAGTAGTGGGCGCCGTGGCCGCCGAAGGCGAGGTGGGGGTTGTGCTCGCGGGTGATGTCGAAGGTGTCGGCGTCGTCGAAGACCTCCTCGTCGTGGTTCCCGGAGGCGTAGTACAGCCCGACCCGCTGCCCGGCCTTGACGAGCTGGCCGCCGACCTCCACGTCGTTGATCGCGGTGCGGTGGAAGACGGTCACCGGGGTCGCCCAGCGGATCACCTCGTCGACCATCGTGTCGGGCCGCTCCTTCTTCCACAGCTCCCACTGGTCGGGGTTCTCGAAGAAGGCCTGCATGCCGTGGGAGATCGCGTTGCGGGTGGTCTCGTTGCCGGCGACCGCGAGCAGGATGACGAAGAAGCCGAACTCGTCATCGCCCAGCGCGCCGCCCTCCATCTCCGCGTTGACGAGCTTGGAGATGATGTCGTCCTTGGGGTCGGCCTTGCGCTCGGCGGCCAGCATCATGGCGTACGTCAGGATCTCGATCGAGGCGGCCTCGGGGTCGGCGTCGTAGTCCGGGTCGTCGTAGGCGAGCATCTGGTTGGACCAGTCGAAGAGCTTGCGGCGGTCCTCCTGCGGGACGCCGAGCAGCTCGGCGATGGCCTGGAGCGGGAGCTCTGCGGCGACCTCGGAGACGAAGTCGCCCTCACCCTTGGCCAGCGCGTCGTCGATGATGCCGTTGGCCCGCTCGATCAGGCGCTCCTTGAGGGCGTTGATCGCGCGCGGCGTGAATCCGCGGCTGATGATCTGGCGCAGCTTGGTGTGGTCGGGCGCGTCGTGGTGGATCAGCATCGCGCGCTGCAGCTCGACCTGCTCGCGGGTCATGTCCGGCGCGAACCGGATGATGACGCCGTTCTCGTTGGTGCTGAAGTTCTCGCTGTCCTTGGAGACGGCGAGGATGTCCTCGTGCTTGCTGACCGCCCAGAAGCCGGTGTCGAGGAACCCTGCTCGCGCTTCGGGCTTCTGCTCGATCCAGAAGACCGGAGCCGTACGTCGCAGCTCCATGAACTCCTGGAGCGGGACGCGCTCCTCGTTGAGCACGGGATCAGTCGGATCGAAATCCACGGGGAGAGCGGTCACGGGTGTGCTCCTTCGAGGTCTTTTCTGTAACACGTTCTAGTTTATCGTCACACAGTGCCCAGGATCACACAAGGGTTGCGCTAAACGAGAACACGTTCTACTTTGGGACAATCGAGTGTAACCGGTGTCACGTCATCAGGCGTGGCGGTGCGCGGCCGCGCACCAGCGACTTGTCGATACCCCTGAAGAGCGAGGTTCCATGGGCACGCCCGTCATCGTCGAAGCCGTCCGTACCCCTATCGGCAAACGCAAGGGCTGGCTGGCGGGTCTGCACCCGGGCGTCCTGCTCGGTGCCGCCCAGGTCGAGGTGCTCAAGCGCGCCGGTCTCGACCCTGACCTGGTGGATCAGGTCATCGGCGGCTGCGTCTCCCAGGCCGGAGAGCAGTCCAACAACATGGTCCGCCGCGCCTGGCTCCACGCCGGGCTGCCGATCCACACCGGCTCCACGGTCATCGACGCGCAGTGCTCCTCGGCTCAGCAGGCCACGCACCTGATCAACGCGATGATCGCCTCCGACCAGATCAAGGTCGGCATCGCCTGCGGCATCGAGTCGATGTCACGCATCCCGCTGGGCGCCAACGTCCCCCAGGGAGCCGGCGATCCGCGTCCCGCTGACTGGAACATCGATCTGCCCAACCAGTTCGAGGGCGCCGACCGAATCGTGAAGGACCGCGGGTTCTCCCGCAACGAGGTCGACGAGTTCGGGCTCTGGTCGCAGGTCAAGGCGCGCCAGGCGCGCGACGCCGGCCACTTCAAGAGCCAGATCTTCGCCGTCGAGGCCCCCATGCTCGACGACGAGGGCAACCTCACCGGTGAGGTACGCACCGTCACCGAGGACCAGGGCATCCGCGACACCTCCCTCGACAAGCTCGCCGGGCTGAGCCCGGTGCTCGAGGGCGGCACCCACACCGCCGGTACGTCCTCGCAGATCTCCGACGGCGCCTCGGCCCTGCTGCTGATGGACTCCGACGTCGCCGCCTCCCTCGGGCTCACCCCGCGGGCCCGGATCGTCACCTCCAACCTCGTCGGTTCCGACCCCTACTACCACCTCGACGGCCCCGTCCAGGCGACCGAGAAGGCGCTGAAGGACACCGGGATGACGATCGGCGACATCGACATCGCCGAGGTCAACGAGGCCTTCGCCGGCGTGGTCATGTCCTGGGCCAAGGTGCACCAGGTCCCCGAGGAGAAGATCAACGTCAACGGCGGCGCGATCGCGCTCGGCCACCCGGTCGGCTCCACCGGCACCCGCCTGCTCACCGCGGCGCTGCACGAGCTCGAGCGCCGCGACGCGTCCACCGCACTGGTCTCGATGTGCGCCGGTGGCGCGCAGGCGACCGCGACGATCATCGAGAGGATCTGATCGTGCCCAAGTCCAAGGTCACCGAGGCCGAGTACGTCGTCGTCGGCGCAGGCTCGGCCGGTTGTGCCGTCGCCGGCCGCCTGGCCGCGGCCGGCAAGTCCGTCATCCTGCTCGAGGCGGGTAAGAACGACAAGCACAACTACCTGGTCACCAAGCCGGGCATGATCGGCCCGATGCACGCCGAGCCGCGGCTGAAGAAGCTCGTCGACTGGGGCTACCACACGGTCCCCCAGCAGCACGCCCGTAACCGCGAGCTCCCCCAGCCCCGCGGCAAGGTGCTCGGCGGCTCCTCCTCCATCAACGGCCTGCTGTGGGTCCGGGGCAACCGGGCCAACTACGACGCCTGGGCGGCCGAGGGCAACACCGGCTGGGACGCGGACTCGGTCAACGAGGCGTACCGGAGGGTCGAGGACTACGAGGGCGGCGGCACCGACTACCGCGGCACGGGTGGGCCGATCAAGGTCATGAAGCACCCGCGGCCGACGGAGGCGTCGCTCTCCTTCCAGCGCGCAGCCGCCGAGACCCTCGACGTGAAGGTGCTCGACGACTACAACGGGGCCGAGCAGGAGGGCGTCTCGACCTTCCAGCAGAGCGCGATCGACGGGCTGCGCTACTCGGCCTCCCGCGGCTATCTCCACGACCAGGACCTGCCCAGCCTGACCACGCTGACCCGGGTGCACGTCTCCCGGATCGTGATCGAGAACGGGCGGGCGACGGGCGTCGAGATCGTCACCAAACAGGGTCCTCAGACGATCTCGGCCACCCAGGAGGTCATCGTCTCCGCGGGCGTCTTCGGCTCGGCACAGCTGCTGATGCTCTCCGGAATCGGTCATTCCGCCCACCTCGCCGAGCACGGCATCACCGCGCTCCACGAGCTGCCGGTCGGGGACAACCTGCACGACCACATGTTCGTCCCGACCACGTGGGAGATGCCGACGGCCCTGCACCACGGCACCGCCGGCTACTTCGGCAAGGCGGTCCTCAAGGAGCAGACCGTCGGGAAGTCGATCCTCGGGCACACCGTCTTCGAGACGGTCGGTTTCGTACGCACCTCGCTGGCCACCGACGTACCCG
The DNA here is from genome assembly GCF_042801335.1 of Nocardioides sp. NPDC057577. Taxonomy (NCBI): domain Bacteria; kingdom Bacillati; phylum Actinomycetota; class Actinomycetes; order Propionibacteriales; family Nocardioidaceae; genus Nocardioides; species Nocardioides sp. NPDC057577. Next base: position 6,090 of record NZ_JBHVGB010000093.1, read on the forward strand.
ACCTGCAGCTGCACGTCCTTCCCTGGGCCTACCCCTCTCCCAACCAGGACGCGCCGGTCCGCCACGACGTCGACCCGCGGGCCGCGCTGACGGTGATGTCGTCGCTGATCTACCCGCGCTCGCGCGGGACGCTGCGGCTGCGCAACGCCGACCCGACGGCCGAGCCGCTGATCGACTTCAACTACCTCGCCGAACCCGACGACAAGCGCGTGCTCCTCGAAGGCGTGGAGATGATCCGCGAGATCATGGCCTCGCCGGCCTTCGGCGACCAGGTCAAGTCGGAGATCCACCCCGGCAAGGCCCTCGACGCCGAGGCGATGAAGGACGAGGTCACCAACCGGGCGACCTCGATCTACCACGGTGTCGGCACCTGCCGGATGGGCGTGGACGAGCGGGCCGTGGTCGACCCGCAGCTCCGCGTACGCGGCATCGACGGACTCCGCGTCGCCGACGCCTCCATCATGCCGTCCATCATCGGTGGCAACACCAACGCTCCCGCGGTCATGATCGGTGACCGTTGCGCAACCTTCGTCCTTGACGACAATTCATAGAGCATCCTCGACGAGAGCTGATCGGACTCAGACATGAGCACTGACACCGCGAAGACCGCAGGCGTACGCCGCCCCGACTGGATCACCGAGGAGCTGCTGAGCGAGCTGGTCTCCCGGGTCCCGTCCTCGACGGGTGCGTCCTGGAAGCTGACCGAGGTCTACACCGGTGAGGTGCTGGTGGCGCTGCCGCAGTCGTCACCGGCGGACGTGGAGCGGGCCGCCGAGGCCGGGCGTGCTGCCCAGCGCGCGTGGGCGGCGACCCCGCTCCCGGAGCGGCTGGCCGTCTTCAAGCGCGCCCACGAGCTGATCCTGCGCAACCAGCACAAGATCGCAGACCTCATCCAGGCCGAGTCTGGCAAGGCGCGCCGGATCGCGTTCGAGGAGGTCTGCGACCCGCCGATGGTGATCTCGCACTACCTCAAGCGGGCGCCGAAGCTCCTCAAGGACAAGAAGCGTCCGGGCATGATGCCGGTGCTGTCGAGCTCGATCGAGCGCCATCCGCCGCGGGGCCTGATCGGGATCATCGCGCCGTGGAACTTCCCGTTCGCGACCGGTCTCTCCGACGCGATCCCGGCGCTCATGGCCGGCAATGCTGTGCTCCTCAAGCCCGACAACAAGACCGCACTCTCGCCGCTGTTCGGGATCTCGCTGCTCGAGGAGGCCGGGCTGCCGAAGGGGCTCTTCCAGGTCGTCTGCGGCGAGGGGCCGGACGTCGGGCCGACCATGCTGGACAACGTCGACTACGCGATGTTCACCGGCTCGACCGCCACCGGCCGGGTCATCGGCGAGCAGGCCGGGCGCAACCTGATCGGCGCCTGCCTCGAGCTCGGCGGCAAGAACCCGATGATCGTCCTCGACGACGCCGACATCGACGAGACCGTCGGCGGCTCGATGTTCGCCGTCTTCGGCAACACCGGCCAGATCTGCATGCACATCGAGCGGATCTACATCCCCGATGCGATGTACGACGAGTTCCGCGACAAGTTCGTGGCCGCCGTCGAAGGGATGCGGATCGAGGCGGCGTACGCCTTCGGGCCGGACCTGGGCGCGCTGGTCTCCCCCGACCATCTGGCGCGGGTCCAGTCGCACGTCGAGGACGCGGTCGCCAAGGGCGCCACGGTCCTGACCGGCGGGAAGGCACGCCCCGACGTCGGGCCGACCTTCTTCGAGCCGACCATCCTGGAGGGCACCACCAAGGAGATGATCCACGGGGTGACCGAGACGTTCGGGCCGGTGGTCTCGCTGCACCGCTACTCGACGCTCGAGGAGGCGATCGAGCTGGCCAACGACACCGACTACGGGCTCAACGCCTCGGTGTGGACCACGAACTTCAAGCGCGCTCAGGCGATCGCGGCGCGGATCGAGTCCGGCAACGTCAACATCAACGACGGTCTGGCCACCGCGTACGCCTCGAAGTCGACCCCGTCCGGCGGCATGAAGCAGTCCGGCGTCGGTGCCCGGCACGGCGACCAGGGTCTGCTGAAGTACACCGAGACCCAGAACGTCGCGACCCTGAAGAAGCAGGTCATGGGGCCTCAGGGCAAGCAGACCTTCGACGACTACGCCAAGCAGATGCAGACGTCGTTGCGCTGGATGCGGAAGCTCCGCATCCGTTGACCCCGTCAGCCCGGTCCCGCTACACAGACCTGACCAGGGAGGAGCTCGCCGAGGTCGTCCGCGAGCTCCTCCTGATCGGCCAGCTGATCGACCGCTCCGGGATGGCGTGGTGCATCTCCGCCTTCGGGCGCGAGGAGATGCTGAAGATCGCGATCGTGGAGTGGGCCGCGGCCTCGCCGATCTACACCCGGCGGATGCAGGTCGCGCTGGGGTATGCGCCTGCCGTGCCGGGCCAGGGCGACGTACCGACCATCTTCAAGGGCCTCCAGCTCGACATCGGGGCGCCGCCGCAGTTCATGGACTTCCGCTACACCGTCCACGACGCTCGCCACGGCGAGTTCCACCTCGACCACTGCGGCGCACTGATGGACGTGGAGCCGATGGGCGAGGAGTACGTCCGCGGCATGTGCCACGACATCGAGGACCCGACCTTCGACGCCACCGCCATCGCGACGCACCCCCGCGCCCAGGTGCGCCCGGTCCATCGGCCGCCACGGATGCCGGCCGGCCGGAGGCCGCACTGCCGCTGGACCGTGGTCATCGACGACTCCCACCCGGAGGCGCAGGCCATCTCGGAGCTGGCCGTCAACGAGCGTTCCCGGGCGGCGCTGCTCGAGCTGGCGCCGATCGATCCTGCCGATGACGGCGCGGCCGACTACGCCGGACCGCTCCTCGCCGATCTCGATCTGGCCGGTTTCTCCCATTCGGCGCTGGTGCGGATCGCCGACGAGGTCTGCCTGCAGATGGCGCTGCTCGACCGTGGCTTCACGCTCGCCCTGGAGCCCCGGGCGACCTCGCCCGAGCAGCTCCTCGACATCCGCCGCAAGCAGCTGGTCGGGGTCGCCGGCATCGCCGGTTCACGCCTCGCCCGGGCTCTCTCGCTGCCACCGGACGTCAAGGGAGCGGTGCGGCTGCTCGCGCTCCATCCGATGCTCAACCCCGCTGCGTACGTCTCGGTCGAGGCAGATGCCGACGCGCTCGTCGTGCGGCCCTCCCCTGCCGACGAGGACGGTGCCTGGGTCTCGCTGATCGGGCCGGAATGGTTCGTTCCGCTCCGGGCCGCGGTGCAGGCTCTCGACCCTCACCTCGACGTCGAGGTGACCGCTCTCGAGGACGGCTGGCGGGCCGAGGTCGTACGCCGCGCCGAGCCCGCCGCCGAGGCCTCCGAGGTCGCGGTGGTGCGGTTCAGCACCGGCGCGGACTTCGCCTTCGAGCCGCGCCGGTCGCTGCCGATCACACCGGTCTGAGGCTCAGCGCCTTCGCAGCGCGAGCACCGGGATCACCCGGTCGGTCTTGGCCTCGTACTCGCCGAAGCCCGGGCTCATCGCCTTGAACCGCTCCCAGGCGGCGTCGCGCTCGGCACCCTTCAGCTCGGTGACCTCGACCTCGACGACACCCTCGTCGGGGGTCTCGATCTTGGTCTCCGGGTAGGCCAGGAGGTTGTGGTACCAGGCCGGGTTCTCCGGTGCGCCGGCCTTGGAGGCGGCGATCAGCCAGGTGTCGGCGTCCGGGTGGAGGTTGGCCACCGGGGAGACGCGCTCCTTGCCGGTCTTGGCCCCGGTGTGGTGCACGAGCACGAGCCCGCGCCCGAACGGCACCGAGGTGACGTTGCCGTCGTTCGAGCGAAACTCGTCGATGATCGACTGGTTCCAGTCCTTGTATTCGCTGCCTGACATCGAGTGCCTTTCCCCGAGGATCGGTTTCCACCCACTCTTGCAGACATCCCCGACGGACAAGGGTCAAACGCGGGCAAGCGCCGCGATCCGCACCTGCTCCTCGCGGTCGGTCACCTTCGCGCGGGGTCGGCCGATCTCCTTGCCGGCCTCGCGCTCGTGGGTGTCGAGCGTGTTCCAGCCGGCCTGGTCGACGACGATCACCCCGCGCTCAGCCAGGAGGTCGTCGAGGGACTCTCCGGCGGGGGCGGCGAGCGAGCCGGCGGCGTGGTCGTCCAGGAGGGTGCGTACGGTCTCGGCGGCGCAGGCGCGGTTGGTGCCGATCACGCCGCTGGGGCCGCGCTTGGCCCAGCCCGCGGTGTAGGTGGCCTCGGTCCCGATCACGCGGCCGGCCTCGTGCGGGAAGCGGCCGCTGCCCTTCTCGTTCGGGACACCATCGACCCCTACGGAGCGGTAGCCGGTGGCGCGAACGACCAGGCCGGCCTCGATCTCCTCGCCGTCGTCGAAACGCACGCCGGCGACGGTGTCGGCGCCGAGAATCTCGGTGGGCGTCAGGCCGAAGCGGAGGACGAGCCGCTTCGCGGCGTCCCTACGCGGCCGGGCGGCCAGGTCGCGAAGCAGGTCGGCCTTCTGGACCGCGGCGAAGGTGCCGGCGGTGCGCTCGGCCACATCGTCCTCGGTCGGAAGTCCGGCGAGGTCGGCCTCGTCGACCACGACGTCGATGCCTGGGTCGTCGGCCAGCGCCCGCAGCTCGGGGCTGGTGAACGCGGCGTGCTCGGCGCCACGACGGGCGGTGACGACGACCTCGCGGATGCCGCTGGCGGACAGGGCCGCGAGCGCGGCCGGAGCCAGGTCGGAGGACGTCAGCGCCTCCTCGTCGGCCAGCAGCAGCCGGGCCAGGTCGAGAGCGACGTTGCCGTTGCCGATGACGACGGCACGCTCGTGGGCGAGCGGGAAGGTAAGCGCGGCCCGGTCGGGATGGCCGTTGTACCAGCCGACGAGCTCCGCGGCCGAGGTCGAGCCCGGCAGCTCCTCCCCCGGCAGGCCGAGGCTGCGACCCTCGCCCGCGCCGGTCGTGTAGACGACCGCGTGGTGGGCGCCGAGCAGCTCCTCGTGGGTGACGTCTCGCCCGATCTCGACGTTGTAGCGCGTGCGCACCCGGCGGTGGCGGGCCGTCTTGGCGAAGTCCTCGGCCACCTCCTTGGTGTCCAGGTGGTCCGGCGCGACGCCGTAGCGGACCAGGCCGTAGGGGGTCGCGAGCCGGTCGATGACGGTGATCTCGACGTCACAGCGGCGGGTGGCGGCGAGCTCCTGGGCGACGTACCAGCCTGCGGGGCCGGCCCCAACCACTGCCACCTTGAGCGGGCCGCCGGGGATCTTGGCGCCGGCCGGCGGCAGCGGCGCGGGCTCGTCCTGCTCGCCGGTGAACTCGAAGAAGGCGGCGTTGATGTCGACGTAGGGCGCGAAGGCGTCGGGGACCTCGTAGTCCGGGAAGATCGCGTTGACCGGGCACGCGTCCTCGCAGGCGCCGCAGTCGATGCACTCGTCGGGGTGGATGTAGAGCATCTCGGCGGCGCCGAACCCCGGCTCGTCGGGGCCGGGGTGGATGCAGTCGACCGGGCAGACCTCGACACAGGAGGCGTCGTTGCAGCAGGACTGGGTGATGACGTACGTCATGAGCGCTCCACCTTCTTCTGGGCCGCCCTCCGGGCCTTGCCGATCGCCTCCTCGACGACCGTGTTCATCCTGGCACCGTTGGGCCATCCCGCGTAGTGGCTCAGGAAGACGACGATCTCGCGCAGCTCGTCCTCGGAGAGCTCGCCGTTGGCGTACGCCGCGGGGATCTGGATCCCGAGCACGTCCGCCGCACCCTGGCCGGCGAGCAGACCGATCAGCAGGAGCCGGCGGTCGCGCGTGGTCAGGCCCGGGCGCTGCCAGATGTCCCCGAAGAGATGGTCGGCGGTGTAGCGGAAGAAGTCGCCCTCGCCGTCGGCCATGTCGAAGCCGTAGACCTCCTCCATCTTGCGCAGCCCTCGAGCGCGGGCTTCGGGGAGGTCGGCGAACTTGTCCTCCGCCGGTTCTGCCGGGCCGGATCCGGACAACCCGAGCCCCGGCGCCAGCCGCTCGCGCGCGAGGCGGGCGAGCGGCACCTCGACGCCGAGCTCGTCGGCGAGGGCGATCGCGAAGCCGAGGTCCTTCTCCCCCAGCGCGGTCACGTGGCCGAAGACGCCGTGCCAGAAGTCGGTCTCCTCGATCGGCGCGGTGGTGTCGCGGTGCATGATCGCCCCCGGCCCGCCGGTGATCGCGTCGGTGTGGCGGACGACGTCGCCGAGCGCCACCAGGTCCAGCCCGGCAGCCTCGGCGAGGCGCTGGGCCTCGGTGGCGGCGGTGAAGGAGGCGAAGTGGAGCAGGTTGCGGGCCAGCTTGAACCTGGTCCCGGTGCCGACCGGACCGGCGTGGACGACCTTGGAGCCCATCGCCGCAAGGACCGGCCCCGCCGCCGCGTACGCCTCGGGGCTGCCGCCCACGAGGATCGCCAGGGTGCCCTCGGCGGCTCCCATCGGACCGCCGGAGACGGGGGCGTCGAGCACGTGGACACCGTGCGGCTGGGCGGTCGCGGCCAGCTCGGCGGGGGTCTTCGGGGCAACCGTGGAGTGCACGAGGACCGTCAGCGGGGCACCCTCCGGCCGGTCACCGACGGCGGCGAGCACCTCGGCGAGCACCTCGCGCACCTGGTCGTCGTCGCGCACCATCACGCTGAGCACGTCGACCGCGGTCGCCAGGTCGGCGACCGAGGCGGTCGCCTTCGCGCCCGCAGCGCTCAGCTCCGCGACGGGCTCGGGTGCGATGTCGTGCACCCACAGCTCGATCCCGTCCGTGCCGGCGAGCTGGAGCGCCATCGGCTTGCCGATGTTGCCGAGCCCGACGAAGCCGGCGCGTGTCCTCGGCGCGGCGTTCACAGCCGGAACGTCCCGCCACCGTCGACGGCGATGATCTGGCCGGAGATCCACGAGGAGTCCTCGGAGAGGAGGAACTTCGCGGTCCCGACCATGTCCTCGGTGGTGCCGAGGCGCTTGATCGCCATCTGCTTCGTCATCTCCTTGGCCGCGTCACCGGCCTGGGTCCGGGTCGCCTCGGTGTCGGTCGGCCCCGGCGCGATCGCATTGACCCGGATGTTCATCCCGCCCAGCTCGTGGGCGAGCTGCTGGGTCAGGCCGTTGATGCCGACCTTGGCCAGTCCGTAGAAGCCGGAGTAGAGGTAGGCGGCGGTGGAGGACTGGTTGACGATCGCCCCGCCGCCCCGCTTCTGCATCGCCGGGTAGACGGCGCGGGTCATCACCAGCGCACCGTTGAGGTTCACGCTCATGAACTTCTCGTAGTAGTCCCAGTCGACGGTGATCAGCAGGTCGAAGGCCATGTCGCCGTAGATCGCGGCGTTGTTGACCAACCCGTCGATCCCGCCGTACGCCTCGGTCGTCTCGGCGACCAGCGCGGCCGCCGAGGCGTGGTCGGAGACGTCGCAGCGGATGAATCTCGCGACACCGCCGGCCGCCTCGATCTCCTTGGCGACCTGCTGCCCCTTCTCCTCGTTCAGATCGGCGACGACGACGGCAGCGCCCTCGGCGGCGAACCCCTTGGCGTACGCCTCCCCGATCCCCTGCGCCGCCCCGGTGACGACAATGACCTTGTCCGTGAACCTCATGGTCTCTCCTGTGCTCATGCCGGCTCCGCGACCAGCTTGGTCTCGAGGTACTCCTCGAAGCCTTCGACGCCCATCTCCCGGCCGAGGCCGGACTGCTTGTAGCCGCCGAAGGGCGCGTCGGGGCCGAACCACTGGCCGCCGTTGACGCCGATGGTGCCGGTGCGGATCCGGGCGGCCACCGACTTGGCCCGCTCCAGCGACCCGGACTCCACGGAGCCGGAGAGGCCGTAGGGCGAGTCGTTCGCGATGCGTACGGCATCGTCGTCGCCGTCGTGCGGGATCACTGTCAGCACGGGGCCGAAGATCTCCTCGCGGGCGACGCGGGCGGAGTTGTCGAGGCCGGCGACGACGGTGGGCTGGATCCAGAAGCCGCCGGCGAGCTCGCCGTCCTGGACCGCGACCGCGCCGCCGGTGGCGATGCGGCCACCCTCCTCCTCGGCGAGCGCGAGGTAGCCGAGGATCCGGTCGCGCTGGACCGCGGAGATCACCGGGCCACAGATGGTGCCGGCATCGGCGGGGTCGCCCGCGCCGAGAGAGGCCATCGTCGCCGCGGCCGACTCGACGGCCGCGTCATAGGACGCGCGAGGCACCAGCAGACGGGTGGTCAGAGCACAGCCCTGACCTGCGTGAACGGCCACCGAGAAGGCCGCCATCGAGGCGGCCGAGGCGACGTCGGCGTCGTCGAGGACGATCGCCGCGGACTTGCCGCCGAGCTCGAGGAAGACCTTCTTCAGGCTCGGTGCCGCGGCCGCCATGATCGCCCGGCCGGTCGCCGTCGATCCGGTGAAGGAGACCAGGTCGACCCGCGGGTCCTCGGCCAGCATCGCGGCCACCCGGTTGTCGCGCGGGGTGACGACGTTGAACACGCCCGGCGGGATGTCGGTGTGCTCGGCGACCAGACGGCCGAGCTCCGCGGCCAGCCACGGGGTGTCGGGGGCGGGCTTGAGGACCACCGTGTTGCCCGCGGCCAGCGCCGGGCCGACCTTGGCCAGGTTGATCTGGTTGGGGAAGTTCCACGGCGTGATCGCCGCGACGACCCCGACGGCCTCCTTGCGCACGGTGCGGCGCGAGGAGATCCCCATCGTGACCCCGACGCCCAGATCGCGCTCCCACTCGTAGGACTCGGCCAGGTCGATCGTCCACGCCAGGGTCTCGACCGGGGTGTCGAACTGCGGCCCGGCCACCAGGAAAGCCGGCGCGCCGACCTCGGCGGTGGTCAGCTCGCGCAGCGCCTCGGCGTTGTCGAGGATCGCCTGATGGAGCTGACGCAGGCACCGGACCCGCAGCGCCACGTCGGTCGACCAAGCGGTCTCGTCGAAGGCCCTGCGCGCGGCGGCGATGGCGGCGTCCATGTCCTCGGCCGTCGAGTCAGGCGCGCGCCCGATCTCCTGCCCTGTGGCCGGGTTGAGGATGGCGTACGTCTCGCCGGAGCTCGCTGCGCCGAGCTTGCCGTCGACGAGCTGCTGGGCGGGCGGGTTGGTGGGTTCTCTCGTGGTCACACGGACTCCTGGGTAACGAAGGTTCCCGCCGCGACGGGCGGCGGCCAGACGGTCGAGGGCAGGTCGGCGAGGCGGTAGTGGCCGGGCTGCTCGATCCCGTTGAGCGACATCCGCTCCAGCAGCCCGGCGGTCGCCTTCTTGGCCTTGACGATGTCGAGGAAGGTGGTCGCGGTGGAGCCGAGGTCGAACCAGTCGCGCTGCCAGGCGAACTCGAGGCCGTCACCGTCGGGGCGCGGCGCGAGGCCGAACCAGGAGCCGCCGATCCCGAGGATCTCGTACTCCTCGCCGGTCCCGTCGTCGACGATCCCGGCGCGCTGTCGCCAGAAGCCGATCACCATCGCGTTGACGTCGTCGATGACCGTCGCCTGGTAGTCGTAGTGCCAGCCCTCGAGCCCGGCCATCTCGGTGCCGAGCGCCCACTCCCGGATCTGCTCGCGGCCGACCGCCATGAAGTGCTCGTCGGGGGTGTACATCCAGCCGTACGTCGCGTCCTCGGCATAGACGTCGGCCAGCTGCCCCCAATCACCCTCAGCCTCTGCTTTACGGTTAAGGCTGAGCCAGTCGGCCCAGAGCCCTTCGATCTCGGCGCGGTTCAGGTCAGGCATTCAGTCCTCCAGGGTGAGAGCGAAAGCGGGGCAGTACTTCACGGCCGCACGCGCGGCTTCGAGCTGGTCGCCGGACGGTTCGGCGATGCGTACGACGACCTGGTAGCTGTCCTCGTCGAAGCCGAAGAGCTCCGGCGCCTCGGCGAGGCATTCCTGGTGCCCCTGGCACAGCCCCAGGTCGGCGACGAGCTTCATGCTCTGCCACCACCTACGGGCCGCCGCCGGTAGCGGACGCGGCAGGGCTGCTGGAGCTGGATCACCATCTTGGTGAAGTCGTCGGCGTAGGACTCCAGCGGCTGTGCCGCCTCGAACGAGTAGTCGCGCAGGATGACCGAGAAGATCGCCTTCATCTGCATCATCGCGAACGCGTTGCCGACGCAGCGGTGCTTGCCGGCTCCGAACGGGATCCACGTCCAGCGGTTCTGCATGTCCTCCTGGCGCGGGTCGATGTAGCGGCTCGGGTCGAAGGAATCGGCCTTCGGGAAGTCGGCCTCGATCCGGTTGGAGACCCGTGGCGAGGCCGCCAGCAGGGTGCCGGCCGGGATGGTCTCTCCGAGCAGCTCGAAGTCCTCGCGCACCAGCCGCATCAGGATGATCAGCGGCGGGTGCAGGCGGAGCGTCTCCTTCAAGGCGGCCTCGAGCACCGGGATCGAGCGCAGGGCCTGGAAGGAGACCTCCGAGCCGTCCGCGTAGAGCTCATCGAGCTCGCCCACGACCTCCGCCATCACCGACGGGTTCCGCAGCAGCTCGATCATCGCCCACGACGCGGTCCCCGAGGAGGTGTGGTGGCCGGCGAACATCATCGAGATGAAGATCCCGGTGATGGTGTCGGTGTCCATGTCGATCGAGATCAGCACGTCGAGCAGGTCGCGCTCCTCGCGCGCGACCTTGCCGCGCGCGACCCGCTTGTCGATGATCGCCTGGACCAGCGCGACGAGCTTCTCCCGGGCTGCGTCGCGCATCCGGAAGCTCTCGATGTCGGCGTAGGCGTCGACGTACGCGATCGCGTCCGTGCCGTGCTCGAGCTCGTGGTAGTGCTGGGCGAAGGACGCGTCGAGCTCCTCGCGGAACGGCTTCCCGACCAGGCACGCCGAGGTCGTGTAGATGGTCAGCTCGGCGAAGAAGTCGAGCAGGTCGATCTCGCCCTCCTGGCCCCAGCCGGCGATCATCCGGCGGATCTCTGCCTCGATCGTCTGCGCGTGCCCGCGCATCATGTCGCCGCGCAGCGCCTGGTTCTTCAGCATCTGCTGCCGCTCCTCCGGCGAGGCGTCGAAGACGACGCCCTTGCCGAAGATCGGCGTCATGAACGGGTACGCCGCCGCCTGGTCGAGCACGTCGTCGGGCGCCCGGAAGAAGGCCTCGTTGGCCTCGGCCCCGGTGACCAGGACGACGTCCTTGTCGGCGAGGCGGAAGCGCCCGAGGTCTCCGCACTCCTCGCGGACGCGGGTGAACAGCGAGATCGGGTCGACCCGCATCTCGGGCAGGTGCCCGGTGCCGCGGATGATCTCGGGAACGCTCGGGTCCTGGTCGTCCAGGACGGTGGAGACGGTGGGGATCGTCATCGTGCCTCCTGCACAGGGGCTTCGGGGTTGACGTCGATGGTGCTGATGTGAACTCCGCGGGCAGCGGTCACGACCGTCGTGATCGCGTCGGCCAGCGCGCGGGCCTTGAGGAAGTGCGGATGCCGGGCCAGCCCCCACTTCACCCACTGCTCCAGCACGAACCCGCCGAGCTCGGCGGGCCACTCGTTGCCGATGTCGGAGTGGGTGGGACCGGGTCGCACGATCGAGGCCCGGACCCCGGTGCCCTCGAGCTCCATCTGGAGCGCGTTGACCATGCCTTCGAGGCCCCACTTGGAGGCTGCGTACGCCCCCATGAACGGTCGCGGCCTCAGCGCCACGTCGGAGGAGAGGAAGACCAGGTCGCCGCGTCGCCGTTCGATCATCGCGGGCCCGAAGGCGCGCAGGACGCGGTGGGCGCCGAGCAGGTTGATGTCGACCTGCCCCGCGAAGGTCGTGGTGTCCACGTCCACCGTGGCACCTGGGTGGGTGACGCCGGCGTTGCTGACCAGGACCTCGACATCGCCCAGGTCCGCGGCCACCTTCGCGGCGAACTCTGCCACCGCGTCGTCGGAGGTCACATCCAGAGGGTGCGCGACCGCCTCTCCCCCGTCGGCCCGGATCGCCGCGGCGACCTCCTCGATCCGCTCGACCCGCCGGGCACCGAGCGCGACCGGAAAGCCGGCCGCGGCCAGCGCCTTCGCGGTCTCCGCGCCGATCCCGGACGAAGCGCCGGTGATCACCGCCGGGCGGCGGTCGGGCTGTGCGTACTTCATGCGTCCTCCCTGGATGCTGACCGAGGTACCTCGGCGAACGCGCACTGACTTCGCGGAACTCCGCGAAGGAGGTGATTGCCGACCGAGGTATCTCGGTGAGCATTCGCCCCGCTCATCGCACCCTCCAGCCGAAGGTGACGGGCAGTTCGGCGAACCCGCGCACACTCGTGGAGTGCACGCGGACGGCGCGGTCGGTGTGGACCTCGAACCCGGACGTACGCCGCACCAGCTCCGCCAGCACGACCTTGGCCTCGAGCCGGGCGAGGTTGGCGCCGAGACAGAAGTGCCGGCCGACGCCGAAGCTCATGATCCTGCCGAGCTCGTCGGAGGGGCGGTGGACGTCGAAGACGTCCGGTGCTGTGAAGACGCGCTCGTCGCGGTTGGCCGAGCCGAGCAGGACGAGCAGCTTCGAACCGGCAGGGACGACCTGGCCGTGCAGCTCGACGTCCGAGGCGACGTAGCGGGCCAGCATCTGGCTGGAGGTGTCGTGGCGCAGCGTCTCCTCGATCCACGAGCCCACCAGCGCGCTCTCGCCGGGGTCGGCGAACACCTCGGCGAGCTGGTCGGGGTGGGCGCCGAGGTGGAAGAGAGCGTTCCCGAGCAGCTTGGTGGTGGTCTCGTTGCCCGCCACGACCATCAGGAACAGGAACGCGATCACCTCGTGGTCGACCAGCCGGTCCCCGTCGACCTCGGCCTCGATGAGCGCCGAGGTGAGGTCCTCGCTGGGCTGCTTGCGCCGCTGCGCGACCATCTCGGCGTAGTAGCCGATCAGCTCCAGCGCGGCCGTCATCCCGGCCTCCGGCACGTCGCGTACGCCGTCTTCCCGGTGCACCACCAGGTCGGCCAGGCGGCGCACCTCGTCGCGGTCGGCGACGGGGACGCCCATCATCTGCGAGATCACGTCCATCGGGAGCTTGCCGGCGAGCCCGGCGATCCAGTCCACCTCGGCCCCAGGCTCGGCCCCGCCTTCGGCCAGCGCGTCGAGGTAGTGGTCGGCCAGCTCTTGGATCTGCGGTGCCAGCTCACGGACACGACGGGGCGTGAACCCCGCCGAGACCAGCTTCCGCAGCCGGGTCTGCTCCTTGCCGTCGAGAGCCAGGAAAGACATCACCCGATGGGCGTCGGCGTTCCAGGCGCTGGCGTCGAGCGAGACCCCCATCCGGTTGGAGAAGGTGACGTCGTCCTTCACCGCGGCGTGCACGTCGGCGTGCCGGGAGAGCGCCCAGAAGTCGTCGGAGGCGTTGTAGTAGAGCGGCGCCTCGTCCCGCAGCCGGGCGTAGACCGGGTAGGGGTCCTCGTGGAAGTCGTAGTCGTAGGGGTCGAAGATCTCGGTGGTGGTGCTGGTCATCTCACTCCTCACCGACGATCACGGCGACGACCGGGGCGAGCCGGTCGGCCATCTCGTCGTAGGTCATCAGGCCCATGCCCGCCTGCAGCAGAGCGCCGGAGAAGGCGAGCAGCAGTGCTTCGCCGACCGCCCCGTCCGCGCCGTCACCGAGCGCCGCCTCGAACCGCGAGGCGAACTCGGCTCCGATCCGGAGCCGCAGCCGCTCGACGTCCGCGTCCGAACCCAGCAGCGCCGGCGTCACCGCCGCCGCGAGCGCAGGCTCGTCGGCGATCCGGGTGGTCAGGCCGCGTACGGCCGCCTGCACCCGCTCCGCTCGCGACCCGGCCTCCTCGCCCGCAGGCGCCGCGGTGAGGTGGCGCCAGAAGAGCTCGACGAAGAGGTGGTTCTTGGAGGCGAGGTAGGTGTAGGCCGTGGCCGAGGAGACCCCGGCGCGCGCCGCCACTCCGCGCACGGTCAGCGCCTCGTGACCGACCGCCCGCAGCTCGTCGGAACCGGCGGCCAGGAGCCGCTCGAACGTGCGCGCCTGGCGGCCGTCGAGACCGCGGCCGACGGTGTCGTGCACCTGACTGGACATGTGTCCAGATTAGAACGTGTTCTATCTCATCGCAAGGGAAATCTGGAACACGTTTCACACTCCCGGCGGGAGCTTGGTGAAGTCCGGCGCCCGCCCCTCGGCGAACGCGGCCAGCGCCTCGGCGTTGGCCGGGCCGCCCATCAGCTCGGCGAAGAGCGCGTTCTCCCGCTCGCGCGCGGCGGCCGCGCCCTCGCGCAGCGGTGCGGTCATGGTCGCCTTCACCGCCCGGAGGCTGGAGATCGGCTGCCGGGCCAGCGTGGCCGCCACTCTGTGCGTCTCCGCGGCCAGGGCTTCCGGCTCGGCCAGCCGCCACACCAGCCCGATCCGCAGCGCCTCCTCGGCGCCGACCCACTCCGAGGAGAGCAGGATCCAGGCCGCCTCCTGACGTCCGACCAGCCGCGGCAGCAGGTAGGAGGAGGCCGCCTCGGGTGCGACACCGAGACTGGTGAATGGAGTCTTCAGGCGCGCCGACGTCGACATCAGCACCAAGTCGGCATAGCCGATGATCGTCATCCCGATCCCCAGGCCGATCCCGTTGATCGCGAGCACCAGCGGCTTGTCCAGAGCCTCGAGCGCCTTGACGAGTTTCACGAAGCCGTAGTCCGCGCCGAACAGGTCCGAGGACTCCCCCTGTGCCAGCTCGGCCATCTCCAGCAGGTCCTGGCCGGCGGAGAACGCCCGGCCGGCTCCGGTGAGCACCACCACGGCCACCCCCGGATCCTCGGCGGCCGCGTCGAGCGCCTCCGCGACCTCGGCGTAGAGCGCCGAGTTGAAGGCGTTGAGCTGCTCGGGACGGTTGAGGGTCAGCGTACGGACGCGGTCGCGGTCCTCGCGCAGGAGCAGGTCCGACATCAGGCCCCCAGGATCAGGTCGGCGGCGCGCTCACCGATCATGATCGAGGGCGCGTTGGTGTTGCCTCCGGTGATCGAGGGCATCACGCTCGCGTCGGCCACACGCAGGCCGTCGATGCCCTTCACGCGCAGCGACGGGTCGACCACGGCGCGCTCATCCGAGCCCATCCGGCAGGTGCCGACGCCGTGGTAGACGCTGTGCACGATGTTGGGCAGCAGCTCACGGGTCGCCTCCGGGGTGGCGTAGGACGGTCCCGGCGAGATCTCGCCCTGGTTGTCCCCGAGACCCACCATCATCTCGCGGACCTTCGCGATGCCGTCCAGGAGCACCTCGGTGTCCTTGCCGGACGTCAGGTAGGCCGGGTCGAGCAACGGGTGCACGGAAGGGTCGGCGCTGGCCAGACGTACGGTGCCGCGGCTCTCCGGGTAGATCAGCGTCGGCAGGATGCACAGGCCGGGCTTGTTCGTCGGCGGGCGGATCGCCTTGTCGCCGTCCTGGTTCGGGAACGGGTAGACCCAGTAGAGGACGTGCAGCTGCAGGTCCGGGACCTGATCGGCCAGGGCGCTGCGTACGAACCCGAAGGCCTCGAACTGCGAGCCGGCCGCCCAGCCCTTGCGGGTGATCCTCGACTTGGCGAAGCCCGCGCCGCGTTCACGGCTGGCGGAGGTGCCGGCGGTGCCCTGGAGGACGATGATGCTGCCCTTGCCGCCGAGCCGGTCGGCGAGCGACTTCGCGGCGAGCTTGCCGCCTGCCACGTTGTCGGAGGCGACGAGGGTCGCGGTCCTGGCCTTGTTGACTCCGCGGTCGGCGGCGACCACGGGGATGTCGGCCTTGTTGGCGCCGCGGACGCCGGGGCCGACCGCGTCGGAGTCCACCGGGT
>NZ_JBHVGB010000094.1:0-21573 GCF_042801335.1 Nocardioides sp. NPDC057577
GTGCTCGGGACCGTTCGACTTGGCGGCATTCTCCCGCCATGGCGGGAAAATGCCGCCGCGAACGTCTAGCAAGCAGTTCCTTTCCCCGCCATGGCGGGGAAAGGACTCATGAAGGAGACCGGATGACGCCGCTGGCAGCAGGTAACGCCCGCCTCAAGGAGATTCGGAAGCTCGCTCGCCGAGCCGTCCGGACCGAGAGGCGGCAGTTCCTGGCCGATGGGCCCAAGGCGGTCGAAGGCGCCCTCGGCGTCCCTGGTTGCGTGCAGGAGATCTTCGCGACCGAGGCGGGTGCCGAGACGTACGCCTCGCTGCTGGCCGATCAGCAGGTGACCCTGGTCGAGGACCGAGCGATGGCCGGTCTCTCCGACTCGGTCACCCCGGCCGGTGTGGTCGCGCTGTGCCGCTTCCTGGACTTTCCGCTGCCCGACATCGCCGGTCCGCTCGTGGTGATCTGCGCGGACGTACGCGATCCCGGCAACGCCGGCACCGTGATCCGTTGCGCCGACGCGGCCGGCGCGTCCGGGGTGATCCTGGCCGGCGACTCGGTCGATCTCTACAACCCCAAGACGGTCCGCGCCTCGGTGGGCTCCGCCTTCCACCTCCCGGTCGCGATCGAGCGTGACCCGCTGGTTGCCGTGAAGGCGGCCAAGGCCGCCGGCCTGACCGTCCTGGCCGCCGACATGCACGGCACCGCCGACCTCTTCACCGCCGACGCGCTCCTGGCCCGGCCCACCGCCTGGCTGATGGGCAACGAGGCCTGGGGTCTGCCGCCCGAGCTCTCCGCCGAGGCCGACGAGATCGTGAGCATCCCGATCTTCGGCAAGGCCGAGTCGCTCAACCTCTCCACCGCCGCCGCGCTGTGCCTCTACGCCTCGGCGCGGGCTCAGCGTGGGTGAATGCTCACCGAGGTAACTCGGTGGACGGTCACTGCCCTCGTGGAACTCGGCGAGGGCAGTGAGCAGTCGGTGAGTTACCTCGGTGAGCATCCCGCCGCCTCGGCGGGCTTGACCTTCATCTCACCCGAAGGACGATGGTTGCGGGATGGATGAGCCATTGTTGACGATCGGGGCGTTCGCGCGGGCGGTTGGCCTGACCGCGAGCGCGCTGCGGCACTACGACGAGTGCGGGCTGCTGGTGCCGGCGGAGGTCGACTCCGGGACGGGCTATCGCTACTACACGCCCGAGCTCGCCGACCGGGCCCGGCTGATCGTGGGCATGCGCGAGGCGGGGGTCCCGATCGGGACGATGCGGGTGGTGCTCGACTCGCCGACCGCGGAGGCCCGGGCCGCGCTGGCGGAGTTCCTCGAGGACCAGAGCGCGCGCACGGCGCGGGCCGAGGAGGCCGTACGCGGTGTGCTGGCCGCCGTCGACGCCGGGCCGGCCGCCAGGCCGGCGCTCGTCGAGCTGCCCGGTCCCGTGCTGGCCGCGGCGATCCGGCAGGTGCGGCACGCGGCCGAGTCCGACCCGGCCTCCGAGCTGGCCTCCGTCCTCGTCGACGTCAGCGGCGGAGACGGCGCGGGTGTGGACGTGGTGGCGACCAACCGCTACTGGATGGCGGTACGGGAGCTGCCGGCGGTCACGGAGGGGGACGGCGGCCGGGCGGTGCTGTCCCTCCCCGACGCGGGCGCGCTGGCCGACCGGCTGGATGCGATCACCACCGCCGAGCTGCACATCGCGGACGGCACCCTGACCCTCGCCGGGCAGGCGCTGGGCCGCGACACCACCTACCCGGCACATCGGCTCGTGCTGGCCGGCCTCGAGCCGGCCGTCACCCGGGCGGTGCTCACCAAGGCCGACCTGCTCGCGGGGCTCGGCGCGGCAGCCTACGCCGAGGTCGACCTCTTCCTCGGGGACCGGACGCGGCTCCGGTCCCCGCACACCGCCGAGCAGAGCGACGTACGCGGCGTGGTGACCGGCCCGCCCAGCCGGCTCCGGCTCGGCACGGCACTGTTCGGCCGTGCGCTGGCAGCGTGCCTGGGTGACGAGCTGCAGCTGGCGATGACCGCACCGGACCGGCCGGTGGTGGTGACCTCGCCCTACCAGCCCGGGTTCACCGCGCTGGTCATGCCCGTACGTCACGAGGACTGAGCCGGTGGTCAGGACCACAGGCCGGGGGTTCCGCCCCTGGCTGGCAGCCTCGACCGCATCGGTCTTCGGTGACTCGGTGACCTTCTTCGCGATCGGCTGGGCGGCAGCGGGGTTCGGTGCCGACGCGGTCAGCCTGGTGCTGACCATCGAGGGCATCCCGCTGGCCCTGCTCGTGCTCGCCGGGGGAGTGCTGGCCGACCGGATCGGGATCCGGTGGACGATGGCCGCGTGCGACGCCGCGATGGTGCTGGTCATGGCCGCGTTCGCCGTCGGCGCGATCGGCGGCGCGGGACTGTGGATGCTCGTCGCGCTCGGTGTCCTCTCGGGCACCATCCAGGCTCTACGGCGACCAGCCGAAGGTGTCTTCCCGCGACTGTTCGGGGCCGAGGATCTGGATCGGCGGATGGCGATGGTCGGTTCGGCCCACCAGATCGCCCGCGCCGCGGGGCCTGCGGCCGGCGGCTTCCTGATCGGCCACGGCGGCCTGCCGCTGACCGCCGGCCTGGACGCGGCCACCTATGCCTTGGTGCTGGTCGCGCTCCTTCTTGTCCGGCCACCGCACGAGCCGGCGCCCGAGTCCGGTCAGGGATCGGTCTGGCGCAGCCTGGCCGACGGCGCCAGGACCGCAGCCCGCACGCCCGGCGTCGTCCCGGTCCTGGTCGCGATCACCGGCCTCGCCGCCTCGGTCCTGCCGCTCGTCATGCTCGCCCTGCCGCTCGCCGGCCGTGAGCGCGGCTGGACGGCCGCCGAGACGGGTCTCGTCTCCGGTGCCTGGGTGGCCGGGGGACTGGTGATGACCCTGGTCGTCGCCCGCCGGGGCGCACCGCGCGCCCCGGTCGCGGTCGCCGGCCCGGTGCTGGCTGCCGGTGGGGTGGTCCTGCTGGGGCTGCGTACGGAGGTCTGGGCGGGGATCGTCGCGATCGGCCTCGTCGGCGTCGGCACCACCATGCTGACCACCTACCTCTTCCCGGCCTACGTCGCCCGCACGCCGCCGGAGATGCTCGCCCGGTTCTCGAGCCTGACCCAGCTGGCCCAGACCGGCCCGGTCCTGCTCGCCACGCCGCTGCTGGGCGTGGCGGCCGGGGTGGACGTACGGCTGGCGCTCGCCGTCATCGCCGCACTGCTCCTGGTCACCGTCCCGGCGGCCGTCCGGGTCGCGAGGTTGCCTCAACCCCGGGAGCTGGCGGAGATCAGCGGGTAACGGACACCGCGCGCCGCCGATACCCCCGAGGGTCTGATACACGAACGGCAAACCTGTTTCACTCGGGACGCGGAAGTTCCCGAAGGCGTTGCGAAGGAGCACGGCATGACGAACGTGAGCAGACGACGGCTGCTGGCCTCGGGCGGCGCGGCGGCGGCCGCGGGCGCGACCTTCCCGCTGTGGACGTGGTCGCCGAGCGCGTCGATCGCGGGCACGGGGGAGGGGCTCGATCCCGATCACGTCTGGGACGTCCGCGCCGACCCGGTCATCGAGCGTCTCTACGGCGAGGGCACCGACAAGGTTGCCGAGGTCAACGAGATCCTCAAGGGCTGGACCACCAACGACCAGCCGCTCCCCGACGGCCTGCCCGGCTATCTGGTCGACTTCATCGAGGAGGCCAGGGGCCTCCCGACCTGGGCCGACCAGGGCAAGCTGCAGCTGGCCGGCACGTTCAACGAGGAGAAATACGGCTTCTTCCTGGCGCTCCTCTACACCCTCGGCAGCGGCCTGATCAGCTGCGCGATCAAGCGCGAGGCGTGGTCGGTCTACTACTCCTACGGCGGCGCGAACATGCGTGACCGGATCGCCAAGACGACCGTGCTCGGCTACGACGTGATGGACGCCCAGGGCTGGACCGCGTCCGGGCGGCTGATGGTCGACTCGGTCAAGACCCGGATGGTCCACGCCGCCGTACGCCACCTGCTGCCGCAGTCCCCGCACTGGTCGGGCGTCGGCGCCGGCCAGGAGGTCCCGATCAGCCAGGCCGACATCCTGGTCACCTTCCACAGCCTCGGCACCTGGGTGATGAAGAAGTTCACCGAGTGGAACGTCGCGCCCAGCAAGGAGCTCGCCGACGCGTTCCTGCACGCCTGGAACGTCGACCTCCATCTCCTCGGCGTGCAGGACCAGTACCTGCCGAAGGACTGGGATGCGGCGTACGCGCAGTACGACCAGGTGATGGGCCCGGCCACCGGCGGCACCCGCGAGGGCGTCGAGCTCGCCCAGGCCCTGCTCGACTCGGTGATCGGCGAGGGCAACCCGCTGCTGCGCCACGAGCTGGAGTCGCTGGGACGCTACGTGATCGGGGACGCGTACGCCGACATGATCGCCTTCGACAAGGACCCGCTGCTCGCGCCGGTCTGGGCGAGCGCCGTGCCGCTGCTGGTCCGGTCCTACCAGGGCACCGTCCCCAACATCCCGCTCGTCTCCAACCTGCTCCCCGAGGTCGTGCACACCTTCATCAAGGTCTACTTCTCGCCCGGCGACCCGGCGCCGATCACGCTGCCGCTGAGCAATCGGCCGGAGTAGCGGCCCCCTGAGCCGTCGGTCGGTCTAGGGTGTCGACGTGGACGCCCGAGAACTCGCCGATGCCCTGCCCGACGGTGTCGTCGTCGCCGACGCCGATGGCGCGGTCGTCCTGGTCTCCGCCCTGGCCGGGCGGATGCTCGGTGTTGACCCGGTCGCGAGCCTGGGGAAGCCGCTCGGTGACGTACTCACGCTGAGCAACACCGAAGGACAGACCTGGGCCGAGGCCAACCGGCCCTACGACACCCTGCGGACCGTCACCGGTACGCCGGAGCAGGCCTGGCTGCTGCCCGACGGTACCGAGGTGCTGGTCGTCTCGACCATCCGGCGCCCGTCCCTGGATGCCGACGTCGACCAGGTCTCGATCTCGCTGCGCTCGGGGCGCGGCCGCAAGCGGCTGGACCGGGAGCGGTCCGACCTGGTCGCCACCGTCGCCCACGAGCTGCGCTCGCCGCTGACCGGGGTCAAGGGTTTCGTCCAGGCGCTCCTGAACCGGTGGGACAGGCTCAACGACGATCAGAAGAAGCTGATGCTCAAGACCGTCGCCTCCGACTCCGACCGGCTCTCGAGGCTGATCGCCGAGCTCCTCGACGTCGCTCGGATCGACACCGGCAGGCTGCAGCTCTACCCGCGCGCCAGCGACGCGACGGTGCTGGTCACCCGGGTGGTCGAGTCGGTGCGCTCGGCCACCTCTCGGCCGATCGAGCTCGACGTCTCCGCCGGAGAGGACGAGCTCGAGATCCACGCCGACCCGGACAAGTTCACCCAGGTCGTGACCAACCTCGTCGAGAACGCCGTACGCCACGGCGACGGTGTCGTCACCGTGAGCCTGGTGGTGCGTCCGGATGATCCCGACCAGGTCCTGCTGGTCGTCGAGGACCGTGGCGAGGGCATCCCGGCCGAGCTGCGCCAGCGCGTGTTCACGAAGTTCTGGAAGCACGGCGCCCGCGGTGGCTCGGGCCTGGGCCTCTACATCGTCGGCGGCCTCACCAAGGCCCACGGCGGGTCGGTCAGGATCGCCGATGCCGACGGCGGCGGGGCTCGCATCGAGGTCGGCTGGCCCCGGAATCCGCCGTCGGCCTGAGGTCACCGCCTCATGGCCTGGACCGGGCCAGCAGGAAGATGAAGTACGGCGCGCCGATGAGCGCGACGACGAGACCCGCGGGGATCTGGGCGGGGCTGATCGCGGTGCGCCCGATGGCGTCGGCGACCACGAGGAGCAGCGCCCCGACCAGGATGGCGACCGGTACGACCCGCGCGCTGCGCCCGCCGACGAGGGCGCGCGCGATGTGCGGCGCGACCAGGCCGACGAAGCCGACGACACCGACGGCGGAGACGGCCATCGCGGTGAGCACGGCGGCGGTCAGCAGGATGAGCAGCCGCACCCGCTCCGAGGAGACCCCGACCAGGCGTGGGGTGTCGTCGTCGAGGGTGAGCAGGTCGAGCTCGCGGCGCACCATGAAGGCGACCGGGATCGCGAGAGCCAGCGCGACCGCGACCGGGACGACCTGCTCCCAGCTGCGACCGTAGGTCGAACCGGACAGCCAGGTGTAGATCCGCGGGGTGTCCCACGGGTTGGAGCGCACCAGCAAGAAGGTGCTCAGCGAGGCCGATCCGTACCAGACGCCGATGCCGATGAGCACCAGCCGGTCGGTGTCGATCCCGCCGCGCCAGGCCAGGCCGTAGACGAGCCCGAAGGCGACCAGCGCTCCGACGGTCGCCGCGATGAGCATGGTGGTCGTCGAGGCCGCTGCCGAGGACTCGCTGCTCCACCCGGAAGACAGCCCGGTCACCACGACGACCGCGCCGACCCCGGCGCCGCCGGTGATGCCGAGGATCCCGGGCTCGGCCAGCGGGTTGCGACAGGTGGCCTGGACGAAGGTGCCTGCCAGGGCGAGCGCGCCGCCGGCAAGGACGGCGGCGCCGACACGTGGCGCCCGCTCGTCGAGGGCGAACTGGACCAGCGGGATCCCCTCGCCCTGCAGCCAGGCGACGATGTCGCCGGTGTAGAGCCACTGGTGGCCGGCCAGCAGGCCGACGACGGTGCCCCCGACGGTCAGGGCGAGCAGGAGGACGAGCACGACCAGGAACCGGACCCGGCTGCGGATGGTGACGGTGGCGCCCGGCGGCCGGCGGGTGGGGCCGGAGTCGCGTCCGCCGCGGGCGAGGAGCACCATCACGACCGCGCCGGCGATCGTCGTGGTCACGCCGGTGGGCACGGACATGGCCTCGTCCGCGCCGAGCACGGCCCGGACGAGCACGTCCGCGCCGACGACGACGAGAGCACCCACGAGACCGGCGGCCGGCAGCAGCACCGCGTGCCGGTTGAGTGCGGGGAAGATCCGGCCGAGCAGGCGGACGAGCACCGGGGCGCACAGACCGACAAAGCCGATCGGCCCGGCCAGCGTCACCGCCGCCGAGGTGAGCACGACGGCGAGGACGGTCCCGATCGCCCGGGTGGAGCGGACCGGGACGCCGAGGACCGAGGCCGCGTCGTCACCGGCCGAGAGCAGGTCGAGGCGGCGGGCGAGCATCAGGCCGCAGACGGTCGCCACCACGACGACCGGTGCCACCTGCCAGAAGGCCTGCAGCCCGAGCTGGCTCAGCGAGCCGCTGCCCCAGGCGAACAGGCTCGTGGTCTCCTCGGAGTAGAGGATGAGCAGGGTCGAGGTGCCGGCCTGGAGCGCGAGCGCCACCGCCGAGCCGGCCAGGATGAGCCGGGTCGTCGACGTACCTGCACCGCCGGCGAGTGCGAGCACGAGCCCGGCGGCCGCGAGGCCGCCGAGGAAGGCCGTGATGCCCGAGGCCCACAGCGGGACCGAGAGCCCGAACGCGGCGACCAGCGTGACCGCGAAGTACGCCCCTCCGGTCACTGCCAGGGTGTCCGGGGAGGCCATCGCGTTGCGTGCCAGCGACTGCAGGAGCACGCCCGCGACGCCGAGGGCGAACCCGACCGCGATGCCCGCGGCGAGCCGGGGGATCCGCGAACCGGTGATGATCTCCATCGTCGACGCGGTCGCGCCGTGCACCTGCTCACGTCCGAGCAGCGCGTCGAGGAAGTCGGCAGGGCCTACCCCCGAGGTGCCCTGGGTGAGGTGCCAGCCGGCAGCGAGAAGCAGCCCGGCGAGCAGGCACAGGAGGACGACTGACGCGCCTCCTGCACCCGCTCGCGGGGCCTTGACGGCTTCGGTCACTTGGTGAGCAGGTCGACGTACGCGTCGAGGATCTGCTCCGCCGAGCGCGGGCCACCGAAGGTCCAGATGGCGGCGGGGAAGGCGTGGGAGCGACCCTCGCTGACCGCGGGGATGGACTTCCAGACCTTGTTCTTCGCGAGCTCGGCGTTGACGTCGCCGACGGGGTCGACGGTGCCGGTGTAGAAGAAGGTGGCGTCGCCGAGGGTGGTCATGCCCTCGATGTCGGTCTGCCCGAGGCCGTACGCGGGGTCGACCTCGCCGGTCCAGGCGTTCTTCAGGCCGAGCTCCTCGCCGAGCTCACCGATCAGCGAGCCCTGGCCGAAGGGGCGGATCGCCACGTTGGCGCCGTCGATCCAGCCGTCGAAGTAGACGAACTCGGTGCCGGCGACATCGGCGTCGGCGAGCGCCCTATTCGACTCGGCGAGCTTGTCCTCGAACTCGCCGACCACGGCTTCTGCCTGCTCCTCGCGGCCGGTGGCCTCGGCGATCATCTCGAAGGTGGTCACCATGTTGGCGACGGGGTCCTTGGCGTCGGCGCCCTTGGTGGCGAGCACGGGGACGTCGTACTTGGCGAGCTGCTTGAGGATCTCGTCCTCGGCGGTGTAGGCCTCGACGACGATCAGGTCGGGGTCGGTACCGAACAGCGTCTCCAGGTTGGGCTCGCCCCGGGTGCCGACGTCGGTCGTTCCCTCATCGAGCTTCTCGGCGGTGTCCCAGGTGTTGTAGCCCTTGACGTCGGCGGCCGCCACCGGGTCGACGCACAGGCTGAGCAGGTCCTCGGTCTGCTGCCACTCGAGGACCACGACCTTCTCGGCCGGCTTGTCCAGCTCGACCTTGTTGCCGAAGGCGTCGGTCAGGCTGACCGCACCGGTCGAGGTCTCGACCCCCTCGCAGCCGGCGGAAGCCTTCTTCTCGGGCGCGTCGGTCTCGGCGGCGGTGGTGGTCTGGCCACACGCCGCGAGCAGCAGGGCTGCGGCGGCCGTCGCCAGGGCAGCCGTCGTCGTACGTCGATTCATGATTCCTCTTCGTGTCCACCGGCGTCAGCGCCGGGCGTGATGCCCGCCGCGTGGCTCGACCCGGACGCGCCCGGTCTCCAGATCGGAGGTCACCTCGATCGGGAGCCCGTACACCTCGGAGAGGTGTTCGGCGGTGAGCACATCAGCAGGTTCGCCGGTGGCGTGCACAACGCCGTGGTGCAGCAGTACGACCTGGTCCGCCACGGCGGCGGTCTGGTTCAGGTCGTGCAGGACGACGCCGATGGCCGTCCCGTGGTGGTCCGCGAGGTCGCGGACCAGGTCCAAGATCTCGACCTGGTAGCGCAGGTCGAGGTGGTTGGTGGGCTCGTCGAGCAGCAGTACGCCGGTGTCCTGGGCCAGGCAGCTGGCGAGCCAGACGCGCTGCAGCTCGCCACCGGAGAGCTGGTCGACCGGACGGTCCGCCATCGCCGCCGTGCCGGTCAGCTCCATCGCCCGCTCGATGCTCGCCAGGTCGTCCTCGGTCAGGGTGGCGAAGCGCCGACGGTGCGGGTGGCGGCCGAACCCGACGACGTCGCGGACGGTCAGGCCGGAGGGGTGCGGACGCGACTGGGACAGCAGCGTCACCTTGCGCGCGAACTCGCGTGCGCCCAGGGGAGCGCTGTCGTCGCCGTCGAGGGAGACCGAGCCGGAGGTCACCTTGTGCAATCGGGCCAGGGACCGCAGCACGGTCGACTTTCCCGAGCCGTTCGGCCCGATGAGCGCGGTGACCCGCCCCGGCTCGAGACCAATCGAGACTCCATGGACGACGGTGGCACGGGCGTAGCCGAGGACCAGGTCGTGACCGGAGAGCGCAGGAAGCATGAGGTGAGGCTAACCTAACGAACTCCCGGGCGCCCTCCGGGGTTCCGTTATTCGGTCGTACGCATCTGCTCAGGCGCGCGCGTCTGCTCGGGCGTACGCTTCGGCACGATCAGGAACTCGGTGAGGATCAGCGCGAGCCCGGTCACCACGGCGAGCAGGATGAGGCCGGTGGTGTAGCTGTGCTGGACCTCGTTGTACGTCGCCCCCATCACCAGCGGTGGGAAGAAGCCGCCCAGGCCGCCCGCGGCGCCGACGATGCCGGTCACCGAGCCGACCCGTTGTGGCGGCGTCAGCTGGGCCACCCAGGTGAAGACCGCCCCGCTGCCCAGGCCCATGAAACCGGCGATCAGCACGAACGACAGCCCGGCGCGCCACTCCAGGGCGGGTCGGGTGGCGAGGATGGCGGCCATCACCATGGCGCCCAGGAACGAGATGAACAGCACCTTCCGCGGCCCGATCCGGTCGGCGAGGGTGCCGCCGAGCGGTCGGCAGATGACGGCGGCGACGGCGAAGCCGGCGGTGCGGGTGCCCGCCTCGGCGAGATCGAAGGCGTAGACGTCGTGGAGATAGGTCGGCAGGTAGGTCGAGAAGGCGACGAAGCCGCCGAAGCACGCGGCGTACAGGAAGGCCATCTCCCAGGTGATCGGCAGCCGGGCGGCTCCGATGATCTTGGGGACGAACGGTTCGCGCTGCGGCTTCCAGTTCGAGGAGTCACGCAGGAAGAGCCAGACGACCACCGCCGTGACGGCCAGGGCGACCGCGATGATGACGTGCGTGGTGACGTAGCCGAACCAGATGACGAACCGCGAGGTGAAGTACGCCGAGAGTGCCGTGCCGCCCATGCCGGCGCCGAACACGCCGGTCGCGAACCCTCGCCGCTCGGGCGGGAACCAGGCGTTGAGGAAGGGGATGCCGACCGCGAAGGTCGTGCCCGCGACGCCGAGGAAGAACCCGCACACCAGCAGCAGCGGATAGGAATTCGCGGTGCCCGCGAGCGCCACCAGCAGCACGGCGGGAATGGTGAGCACGGTGAGCGCCGGGAACATCAGCCGGGCACCGAAGCGGTCGGTGAGCGCACCCGCCGGAATCCGGCCGAGCGACCCGACGAGCACCGGGATCGCGACCAGCACCGACTTCTGGGTGGAGTCGAGGCCGAGCTCGTCGGCGTAGCGGATACCCAGCGGAGCGATCATGTTCCAGGCCCAGAAGGTGATCGTGAAGGTCCAGGTCGCGAGGACCAGGTTCTTAGTCCGCTCACTCATCGGGCCACCTCCGTAGCGCAAGCGCCAGAGTACGGACGCGGCCCGATGAAAGATGCAATGTTCGCTCGCTGACGCTCGCTCATCGAACACGTCCTCGGTCTCGATCGGTGGTGCCGACGGGCGACCAGCCCGGTCGAGCAGGTCGGGAGCTGGGTTGCGGGGCCGCGTCGCGGCTGCGATAGACGATGTAGGGACGGAACAGGTAGTGCACCGGTGCGGTGAAGGCGTGCACCAGCCGCGTGAACGGCCAGATCGTGAAGAGCAGCAGCCCGACGAGCACGTGGACGTGGAACTGGATGGGCGCGGCGGCCATCGCCTCGACGTCGGGCTGCAGGACGAACAGCGAGCGGAACCAGGGCGAGACGGTCTCGCGGTAGTCGTGCGCCTCGTGCCCCGCGGCGAGGGCGACCACGGTGGTCCACAGGCCCAGGACGATCGCGGCCACCAGGACGACGTACATGATCTTGTCGTTCTTGGTGGTGGCCATGAAGACCGGTCCGGTCGTACGCCGCCGGTAGACGAGCAGGACCAGGCCCGCGAGGGTGCAGACGCCGGCGATCAGGCCCCAGAAGAGCGCGTTGCCGTGGTAGACGTCCTCCGAGATCCCCAGTGCCTCGGTCCAGGAGGCGGGGACGAGCAGCCCGGCGGCGTGGCCGACGATGACCACGAGGATGCCGAAGTGGAACAGCGGCGAGCCGATCCGCAGCAGCCGCGACTCGTAGAGCTGGGAGGACCGTGTCGTCCAGCCGAACTTGTCATAGCGGTAGCGCCACCAGGTGCCGACGACGAGGACGGCGATGGCCAGGTAGGGGAGCACGCCCCACAGCACCACGTCCCACCCCGAGGATCCGGTCATCAGCGGGCTCCCATCATCGTGGCCGCGGATCCTGGCCGGGTGGTCGGGAACGGGAGCATGTCGAGTCCGACCGACTCCGCGGGCGGCCCGGCCTGCGCCATGGCGAGGGCCTCGCGCCGGTCGCGTGCCGAGGGCCCCGGGAGCGTCGCGCAGACCGCGGCGAGGACGTCGGCGTAGGCCGAGCCCCGCTCGAGGAGGGCGAGCCGGATCAGCTCGAGCGCCGACCGGTTCTCGATGAGCAGCCGGCGACCGCCCTCGGGGTCGGCGAGGGCGGCGTACTCCAGCACCATCGGCAGGTGGTCGGGGAGCTCGCCGTGAGTGTCGACGACCCAGCCGTCGCCCTTCGTGGTGCCGTCGCGAAGACGGGTCTTGAAGTCCGTGAGCGACTCGCCGCGGCGCCGGGTGTCGCCGTCGCGCCAGTAGGACAGGTGCAGCGTCTGCCGGCGGTGGAGGTCGAAGAGCTCGACGTAGACGTGCTGCAGGGCGTGCGGATCCTGGCGGGCCAGGGTGTCCACGAAGCCGCGGAGCAGGTCGACCGGCTCGGAGCCGGGCTGCTCCTCGAGCGCGCTGCGCAGCAGCGGGAGCTTCGCGATCAGCTCCTCGTCGGGGTAGCCGAGGCACCAAGCCGCGACCTGGTGGACGACCCGCCAGTTCTGGGTACGCCGCCTCATGACCTCTCCTGCCTGTCCGGGCTGTGCTTATCAGGGCTGTGCTTGTCCGGGAAGAGCCCGTCCGGGGTCCCGTTGCCGTCCCAATTGAGCAGGTTGACCCGGCCGCGCAGGGTGTCGTCGGAGGCCGCGGCGTCGGTGGTCTGGCGCTGCTTCAGCGCGTGGTAGGTCTCCACCGCGACCGGGACGGGACGTCCGCTGGCCTCGCCGAGCGGGCCGGAATCGTACATTCCGGGGCCGTCGTCGAAGTCGAGGGAGCAGCCCATCTCCTCGAGGTCGTGGGCCTGCTCGGCGTGGGCGGTGGGGATGACGTACCTCTCCTCGTACTTCGCGATGCCGAGCAGGCGGTACATCTCATAGACCTCCTCCTCGCTCATCCCGACGGCCGCGGCGATCGAGCCGTCCGGGTCGCGGCCGAGGGTGACGTCGCGCATGTAGGCGCGCATCGCGGCCAGCTTCTTGAGCACGAGGTCGACGACGGCGGTGTCACCGGCGGTGAACAGCTCGGCCAGATACTCGACCGGGATCCGGAGCGAGTCGATCGCGCCGAAGAGGTTGGGCGCGGCCTCGGCGTCGTGGCCCTGCTCCTTGAGGAGGTCGACGACGGGGGAGAGCGGCGGGACGTACCAGACCATCGGCATGGTCCGGTACTCCGGATGCAGCGGCAGCGCGACCCGGTAGTCCTTGATCAGCGCGTAGACCGGCGAGCGGCGGGCGGCCTCGAGCCAGTCCTCGGGGATGGCCTGCTTCCTGGCCTCGGCGATGACCTCGGGGTCCTTCGGGTCGAGGATGACGGCCAGCTGGGCGGCGTAGAGGTCCTCCTCGGACTGGGTCGAGGCGGCGGCGGTCACCGCGTCGGCGTCGTAGAGGACCAGGCCCAGGTAGCGCAGCCGCCCGACGCAGGTCTCCGCGCACACCGTCGGCAGCCCGACCTCGACGCGCGGGTAGCAGAGCGTGCACTTCTCGGCCTTGCCGGAGCGGTGGTTGAAGTAGATCTTCTTGTAGGGACACCCGGTGACGCACTGGCGCCAGCCGCGGCAGCGGTCCTGGTCGACGAGGACGATGCCGTCCTCCTCGCGCTTGTAGATCGCGCCCGAGGGGCACGAGGCCATGCACGAGGGGTTGAGGCAGTGCTCGCAGATGCGCGGCAGGTAGAACATGAAGGTCTGCTCGAGCTCGAACCGGATCCGTTCGTTCGACTCCTCACGGATCTTCGCCACGATCGGGTCGAGGTGTCCGTGCTCCATCGAGCCGCCGAGGTTGTCGTCCCAGTTGGCCGACCAGGTGATCTTGGTGTCCTCGCCGGTGATCAGGCTCTTCGGCCGGGCGACCGGGAAGTCGTCGCCGAGCGGGGCGTCGATCAGGGTCTGGTAGTCGTAGGTCCAGGGCTCGTAGTAGTCGTCGAGCTCGGGCTGGACGGGGCTGGAGAAGATGGTGAGCAGCTTCTTGACGCGTCCGCCGGCCTTGAGGCGTAGGTTGCCCCTCCTGTCCAGGGTCCACCCGCCGCGCCATCTCTCCTGGTCCTCGTAGCGACGCGGGTAGCCCTGGCCGGGGCGGGTCTCGACGTTGTTGAACCAGACGTACTCGGTGCCGGCCCGGTTGGTCCAGGCCTGCTTGCACGTCACCGAGCAGGTGTGGCACCCGATGCACTTGTCGAGGTTCATCACCATCGCCATCTGAGCCATCACGCGCATCAGTAGGTCACCTCCTGCGATCGCTTGCGGACGGTGGCAACCATGTCTCGCTGGTTGCCGGTCGGGCCGAGGTAGTTGAACGTGTAGGAGAGCTGCGCGTAGCCGCCGATCAGGTGGCTGGGCTTGACCAGCAGCCGGGTCGCGGAGTTGTGGATGCCACCGCGTCTGCCGGTGGTCTCCGACTTCGGTACGTCGATGGTGCGGTCCTGGGCGTGGTGCATGTAGACCACGCCCTCGGGCATCCGGTGGGAGACGACCGCCCGGGCGACCACGACGCCGTTGGCGTTGGTGGCCTCGACCCAGTCGTTGTCGCGTACGTCGATCGCGTCTGCGTCCTGCGGTGACATCCAGACCGTGGGACCGCCGCGGGAGAGGGAGAGCATGAAGAGGTTGTCCTGGTACTCGGAGTGGATCGACCACTTCGAGTGCGGCGTCAGGTAGCGGACGGTGACCTGCGCCGAGCCGTCCTGGCCGATCCGGGGCTCGCCGAAGAGCCGGTGCATGTCCAACGGTGGGCGGTAGAGCGGCATCGCCTCGCCGATGTCGGTGAGCCAGTCGTGGTCGAGGTAGAAGTGCATCCGCCCGGTGAGCGTGTGGAACGGCTTGAGGCGCTCGATGTTGACCGTGAACGGGGCGTAGCGGCGCCCGCCGGTCTCCGAGCCCGACCACTCCGGGGAGGTGATCACCGGCACCGGAGCTGCCTGCGTCTGGGCGAAGGTGATCCGCTTCTCCTCTGACCCCTCGGCGAGGTCGGCGAGCTTCTTGCCGACGCGCTCCTCGAGGCTCTTGAACCCCTGGACGGCGAGCTCGCCGTTGGTGGTGCCGGAGAAGAGCAGGATCGCCTCGGCCATCTTCTCGTCGGTGTCGATCGCGGGGCGTCCCTCCGCCGGACCGCTCGGCATCACGCCGGTCTGCGCGGCGAGCTTCGCGGTCTGCTCCTCCATCCGGTAGGTGACGTTCTTGACCGTGAAGCCGAGGGTGTCGGCCAGCGGCCCTACCGAGGCGAGCTTGTCCGCGATCGCGGTGTAGTCGCGCTCGACCACGGCGATCACCGGCCGGGTCTCGTCGGGGTCGGCCGGGGTCTCGCCGGGGGTGTCGTGCTGGAGCGGGAGGCTGACGATGTCCTGGCGGGTGCCGAGATGCTTCCGCGCCAGCTCGGAGAGCTTCTCGGCCAGCCCGTGGAAGAGGTCGAAGTCGGTGCGCGCCTCCCAGGGTGGGTCGATCGCGGGGGTGAAGGCGTGCACGAACGGGTGCATGTCGGTGGAGGAGAGATCGTGCTTCTCGTACCAGGTCGCCGCCGGGAGGACGACGTCGGAGAGCAGCGTCGTCGACGTCATCCGGAAGTCGGCCGAGACCAGCAGGTCGAGCTTCCCCTCGGGCTGCTGGTCGTGCCAGCGCACGCTGCTCGGCCGCGGGGTGTTCGGGTTCTCGGAGCCGAGGACGTTGTGATGGGTGCCGAGCAGGGTCCGCAGGAAGTACTCGTTGCCCTTGGCCGAGGAGCCGAGCAGGTTCGAGCGCCACAGCACCAGCGTCCGCGGCCACGCGCTGGGTGCGTCGATGTCGGCGATGGCAGGCTGGAGGGTGCCCTCGGCCAGGGCGGTCGAGACGTACGCAGCGGGGTCCTCGACGTAGCCGGCGGCGACCGCCTCCGCCGCCTCGTCGGCGACATCGAGCGAGCTGCGGTCGAACTGCGGGTAGAAGGGCATCCAGCCCTTCGCCGCCGAGGCGGCGATCACGTCGGCCGTGTGGCCACGCAGGTGTCCCGCGGCCAGCGGCGAGGTCAGCGAGTCGGCGCTGTAGCCGTCGTTGCGCCACTGCCCGGTGTGCATGTACCAGAACGAGGTGCCGGTCATCGTGCGCGGTGGACGGGACCAGTCGAGGCCGTTGGCCAGCGAGATCCAGCCGGTGATCGGGCGACACTTCTCCTGGCCGACGTAGTGCGCCCACCCGCCGCCGTTGCGGCCCATGCAGCCGGTGAGGATCAGCAGCGAGAGGATCGAGCGGTAGATCGTGTCGCCGTGGAACCACTGGCACACGCCCGCACCCAGGATGATCATCGACCGGCCCTGGGACTCCTCGGCATTGGTGGCGAACTCGCGCGCGATCCGCAGGCACGCCTCGGCCGGCACCGAGGTGATCTCCGCCTGCCAGGCAGGGGTATAGGGCACATCCGGGTCCTCATAGCCCCCGGGCCACACGCCGGGCAGCCCCTCGCGGCCGACCCCGTACTGGGCGAGCATCAGGTCGAAGACCGTCGTCACCAGGTGGCCACCGACCCGGGTCGTGGGCACCCCGCGGCGCAGCACCTCGCCGGCACCGTCGGCGCTGGTGAACGCGGGCAGCAGCACCTCGGCGGCCTCACCGTCCTCGTGGAGGGTGAGCTTGGGACGTACGCCGTCCAGGTCGAGGTTCCACCGGCCCTTCCCGGACTCGGCGTAGCGGAAGCCCATCGAGCCGTTGGGGACGACCGGCTGGCCCGTGCGCTCGTCGAGCAGGACGGTCTTCCAGCGGTCCTCGGGTGGGCCGTGCTCGGGGCCGAGGGCGTCGAGCTCGGCGGCGGTGAGGAACTTCCCGGGGACGTACGCTCCGTCCTTCTCCTCCAGCCGGACCAGATGCGGCAGATCGGTGTAGGTGCGGACGTAGTCCTCGAAGAACGGGGTCTGCTTCTCGACGAAGAACTCGCGCAGGATCACGTGACCCATCGCCATCGCGAGCGCGGCGTCGGTGCCGGCCTGGGCGGGCAGCCACTCGTCGGCGAACTTGGTGTTGTCGGCGTAGTCGGGGCTGACCGTGACCACCTTGGTGCCGCGGTAGCGGACCTCGGCCATCCAGTGCGCGTCCGGCGTGCGGGTGACCGGGACGTTGGAGCCCCACATCATCAGGTAGGTCGAGTCCCACCAGTCACCCGACTCCGGCACGTCGGTCTGGTCGCCGAAGACCTGCGGTGATGCGACGGGGAGGTCGGCGTACCAGTCGTAGAAGCTGGTCATCACTCCGCCGATGAGCTGGGTGTAGCGGGTGCCGACGCAGTGGGAGACCATCGACATCGCCGGGATCGGCGAGAAGCCGATGTTGCGGTCGGGGCCGTGGGTCTTGATGGTGTGGACCTGTGCGGCGGCGGCGAGCTCGAGCGCCTCGTCCCAGCTCGCCCGCACGAGACCGCCCTTGCCGCGGGCCTGCTGGTAGCGGCGGCGGCGCTCGGGGTCGGCCTGGATGTCGGCCCAGGCCTCCACCGGGTCCCCGCCGGTGCGCGTCTTGGCCTCGCGGAAGAGATCGAGGAGCACGCCGCGGACGTAGGGATAGCGGACCCGGGTGGGGGAGTAGGTGTACCAGGAGAAGGCCGCGCCGCGAGGGCAGCCGCGGGGTTCGTACTCCGGCCGGTCGGGGCCGACCGAGGGATAGTCGGTCTGCTGGGTCTCCCAGGTGATGATCCCGTCCTTGACGTAGACCTTCCACGAGCACGACCCGGTGCAGTTCACCCCATGGGTGGACCGGACCACCTTGTCGTGGCTCCAGCGGTCGCGATAGAAGACGTCACCGGCTCGACCTCCCTTGCGGAAGACCGCGCGACCGTCGTCGGTCTCGTCCCACCTGGTGAAGAAGCGTCCTGCCTTGAGCAGGAGATCGCTGGCCGGGCCGTCGACTCGGGGCATGGCTTTACTATCACCTGGTAACGGTAGGGATACAAGGACCACAGGTCCCCAACAATGTGGTGTCGGAGGCCGATCGCCGACGGAGCGCGTGGTCCCGGGGGATGTCCGGTTCGCGCGAGGAGGTGCGAGGTTCCTAGACTGTCGTCCATTCATGACAACTGAGTCATCAGACGACGAAAGCCAGTGATGTCCGGTCCCAACACCGACTATGACCCGGTAGAGGTCACCCCCTTGAAGGCTGAGGAGGTCGAGGCTGCGCGCGATGCTGCGCTGGTTGCCATCGACGCCGCGAGCAGTCTCGAGGAGCTCAAGCAGACGCGGCTCGACCACGCCGGCGACCGTTCGCCGCTGGCCCTGGCCAACCGCGAGATCGGCGCGCTGCCTCCGGCCGCGCGCAAGGACGCCGGCCAGCGCGTCGGCAAGGCCCGTGGCGCGGTCAACCAGGCGCTCGCGGCTCGGCAGAAGGTGCTCGAGGCCGAGCACGAGGCGCGGATGCTGGTCGAGGAGACCGTCGACGTGACGCTCCCGACCGACCGGGTCCCGGCCGGTGGGCGGCACCCGCTCACCACCGGCGCCGAATACATCGCCGACATCTTCGTGGCGATGGGCTGGGAGGTCGCCGAGGGTCCGCTCATCGAGGCCGAGTGGCTCAACTTCGACGCGTTGAATCTCGGTCCTGACCACCCTGCGCGCACGATGCAGGACACCTTCTGGACCGAGCCCGCCGAGAACCACGTGGTTCTCCGGACCCACACCAGCCCCGTCCAGGCGCGGACGATGCTCACCCGCGAGGCGCCGATCTACGTCGTGTGCCCGGGCCGGGTCTTCCGCACCGACGAGTACGACGCGACGCACAGCCCGATGTTCCACCAGGTCGAGGGGCTGGCCATCGACGAGGGCATCTCGATGGCGAACCTGAAGGGCACCCTGGACCACTTCGCCACGCAGATGTTCGGCGAGGGCATCGTGACCCGGTTCCGGCCGTCGTACTTCCCGTTCACCGAGCCTTCGGCCGAGGTCGACCTGACCTGCTTCGTCTGCCGTGGCGCGCAGGTCGTCGACGCCGGTGACGGTCAGCTCGTCACCTGTCGCACCTGCAAGGGTGAGGGCTGGATCGAGTGGGGCGGCTGCGGGATCGTGAACCCGCGCGTCCTGGTGGCGTGCGGCGTCGACCCGGAGAAGTACAGCGGCTTCGCGTTCGGGATGGGCATCGACCGCACCCTGATGTTCCGCACCGGCCTGTCCGACCTGCGCACCCTCTTCGAGGGTGACGTCCGGCTTACTACTGCATTCGGGAGTGAACTGTGAAGGCCCCCCTCTCCTGGATCAAGGAGTACGTCTCGCTGCCTGCCGAGCTCGGCGTCGAGGAGATCACCGACCGGCTGACCGCGCTCGGCCTCAAGCTGGAGGCGATCGAGACCTCCGGTGCCGGCATCGAGGGTCCGCTCGTGGTCGGCCAGGTGCTCACCGCCGAGAAGGAGCCCCAGAAGAACGGCAAGGTCATCAACTGGTGCTCGGTCGACGTCGGCGACGCCAACGGCACCGGTGAGCCGCAGGGGATTGTCTGCGGGGCGCACAACTTCGTCCCCGGTGACAAGGTCGTCGTGATCCTGCCCGGTGGCGTGCTGCCCGGCAACTTCCAGATCTCGGCGCGCAAGACCTACGGCCACATGAGCGCCGGGATGATCTGCTCCGCGCGCGAGCTCGGGCTGGGGGAGGAGGCCGACGGCATCATCGTGCTGCCCGCCGACGCCCCCGCGCCCGGCACCGACGCCCGCGAGGTGCTCGGGCTCGGCGAGGAGATCATCGAGTTCGAGATCAACCCGGACCGTGCCTACGCGCTCTCGATGCGTGGCATCGCGCGGGACGCGGCGCTCGGTTTCGACGTACCTTTCAACGACCCGGCGCAGATCGACTTCCCCGTCGCCGACGGGTCGGGCTACCCGGTCCGGCTCGAGGACGAGGCGTGCGACTACTTCGTCACCCGCGTGATCACCGGCTTCGACCCGGCCGCGCCGACGCCGGAGTTCATCAAGAAGCGGCTCGAGGCCACCGGCGTACGTTCCATCTCGCTGGCCGTCGACGTCTCCAACTACGTGATGATGGAGCTGGGCCAGCCGACCCACTGCTACGACCGGGCCAAGCTGTCCGGCGACATCGTGGTCCGGCGGGCGAGCGAGGGCGAGAAGATCACGACCCTCGACGACGTCGTGCGAGTGCTCTCGACCGAGGACCTGCTGATCACCGACGACTCCGGCCCCATCGGTATCGCCGGTGTCATGGGCGGGGCGTCCACGGAGATCTCGGAGACGACCACCGACATCGTGGTCGAGGCCGCGCACTTCGACCCGACCACCGTCTTCCGCTCCCAGAAGCGTCACAAGCTCGGTTCGGAGGCCTCCAAGCGCTTCGAGCGTGGCGTCGACCCGCTGCTGCCGCCCGCGGCGGCCGAGCGCGTCGTCGAGCTGCTCGTCGAGCACGGTGGCGGTCAGGCCGTCGGCGTGTCCGAGGTCGGGCCGACGGCATCGCCGCAGACGCGTGCGCCGCTGAAGGCCATCACCATCCCCGTCGACCTGCCGGCCCGGATCATCGGGCTCGACATCGACGAGGCGACGGTGGTGAAGTCGCTCGAGCTGATCGGTGCCGGCGTCACAGTGTCGGGTGACTCGCTGACCGCGACCGTCCCGACCTACCGGGTCGACCTGACCGACCCCTACGACCTGGTCGAGGAGGTCGCCCGGATCGTCGGCTACGACCAGGTTCCCTCGGTGCTTCCGCGCCGGGCGACCGGTGGCGGTCTGACCCGCGCCCAGCAGCTGCGCCGCCGGATCGGGCGCGCCTTGGCCGGTGCCGGCCTCGTCGAGGTCGTCGACTTCCCGTTCGTGGGCGAGGCCGACTTCGACCGCCTCGGGCTGCCCGCCGACGACGTGCTGCGGCACACCGTCAAGCTGGCCAACCCGCTCAGCAGCGAGGAGCCGGGCTACACCACGACGCTGCTCCCGGGCCTGCTCAAGGTCGCCGCGCGCAACGTCTCCCGAGGTCAGGACGGGGTCTCCCTCTTCGAGACCGCGACGGTCGCCTTCCCGGTCGACCAGGCCGCGCCGATCTACGGTGTCGACCGGCGCCCGACCGAGGAGGAGCTCGAGAAGCTGCTCGCCGCGATCCCGCGCCAGCCGCTGCACCTCGGCGTGGTGCTCGCCGGGGAGCGTACGCGGGGTGGCTGGTGGGGTGCCGCCGAGACCGCCTCGTGGTCCGACGCCATCGACGTCGTACGCCGCCTGGGCACGGAGCTCGGGGTGAGTGTCGAGGTCGCCTCGGCCTCGCGGGCGCCGTGGCACCCGGGTCGCTGCGCGGTCGTCTCGGTCGACGGTGTCGAGTTCGGCCACGCCGGCGAGCTGCACCCCAACGTGTGCAAGGCGTTCGGGCTGCCCGCTCGTTCGGCAGCGGTCGAGATCGACCTGGACTTCCTGATCTCGAAGGTGCCCGCCACCGCCGCCGGCCCGGTCTTCTCGACCATGCCGATCGCGAAGGAGGACGTCGCGCTGACCGTGTCGACCGACGTCACCGTGGCCGCCGTCGAGGCCGCCTTGCGCGAGGGCGCCGGCGAGCTGCTGGAGACGGTGCGGCTCTTCGACGTCTACGAGGGCGACCAGGTCGGCGAGGGCAAGAAGTCGCTCGCCTTCGCGCTGCGCTTCCGCGCCGCCGACCGCACCTTGAAGGCCGAGGAGACCGCTGCCGCGCGCGATGCGGCTGTGGCGAAGGCGGCCGAGCTCACCGGGGCCGTCCAGCGCTGAGGCTCGTCCGAACCCAGGAG
>NZ_JBHVGB010000095.1:0-21436 GCF_042801335.1 Nocardioides sp. NPDC057577
GGTTTGTCCCCCCATTTACGCAAAAATCGGCCCCCGTGCCACTACCGGGGCGCCTTTGCGTAGAACTTGGTTCAATATATGGTCAAAATCACCCTCCGTTCCACTCGCCCACCCCCGGCGCGTCCACCGATCGGTCACAGGGTCGACTGGATGCCGGCGAGGAGCTGGCGGGCCATGACGATGCGCTGGACCTGGTTGGTGCCCTCGTAGATCTGGGTGATCTTGGCGTCGCGCATCATCCGCTCGACCGGGTAGTCGCGGGTGAACCCGTAGCCGCCCAAGAGCTGCACGGCGTCGGTGGTCACCTGCATCGCGACATCGCTCGCGAACGCCTTGGCCGCGGCACCGAAGAACGTCAGGTCCTTGTCGCCGCGCTCGGAACGGCCGGCGGCGGCGTAGGTGAGCTGCCGGGCGGCCTCGATCTTCATGCCCATGTCGGCGACCATGAACTCCACGCCCTGGAACTCGGCGATCGGCTTGCCGAACTGCTTGCGCTCCTTGATGTAGCCGAGCGCGTAGTCGAGCGCGCCCTGGGCGACACCGACGGCCTGGGCGGCGATCGTGATCCGAGTGTGGTCGAGGGTCTGCATCGCATAGGTGAACCCGAGACCCTCCTCGCCGATGAGCCGGTCGGCGGGGATGCGTACGTTGTCGAAGTAGACCTCGCGCGTCGGCGAGCCCTTGATGCCGAGCTTCTTCTCCGGGGCACCGAAGGACACCCCAGGATCCGACTTCTCCACCACGAACGCGGAGATGCCCTTGGAGCGCTTCTCGGGGTCGGTCACCGCGAGCACCGTGTAGTACTCCGAGACGCCCGCGTTGGTGATCCAGCGCTTCACACCGTTGAGCACCCAGAAGTCGCCGTCGCGTACGGCGCGGGTCTTCTGGTTGGCGGCGTCCGAGCCGGCGTCGGGCTCGGAGAGACAGTAGGAGAAGTTGCCCTCACCGGCGGCGAGCTTGCCCAGGTACTTCTTCTTCAGCTCCTCGGAGCCACCGATCTGCACCGGCAGCGAGCCCAGCTTGTTCACCGCGGGAATCAGCGAGGCCGAGACGTCCGCGCGAGCGATCTCCTCGATGACCAGGACGGTCGCGAGCGCGTCGGCACCGACACCGCCGTACGCCTCCGGCACATGCGGCGCGAAGAACTCGGTCTCGACCAACGCGTCGTGCGCCTCCTGCGGATAGCGAGCCTCCTCGTCGACCGCAGCAGCAGCCGGCGCGATCTTGGCGTCACAGATCTCACGGATCGCCTTGCGGATCTCCTGGTGCTCCTCGGAGAGGGCGAACAACGGGTACTCGGCACTCATGTCCCGGAGTCTATGCCTTGTGCTACTGGCCAGTAAGTCGACGGGTCACGGAATCCGCTGCCCCACGTTGTTGTTGTCCTCTACATGACCGTTGCGTGGCTCGACCAGGACACCATCGACAAGCTCCTCGACGACTCCGAGACGTGGGCGGTCGTCGGCCTCTCGGGCGATCCGTGGCGTACGGCCTACTCGATCGCCCAGGAGCTCCAGCAGCACGGCAAGCGGATCATCCCGATCCACCCCGGTGCCGCCGCGGAGGGCAAGGAGGTGCTCGGCGAGAAGGTCTACGCGACCCTGACCGACGCCGCCGCGGCCGTCGGGAGGATCGACGTCGTCGACGTCTTCCGCCGCTCCGAGGCCGCCGGCCAGTTCGCCGACGAGGCCGTGACGATCGGCGCAGGGGGCGTCTGGTTCCAGATGGGCGTGGTCGACGAGTCGGCCTTCGAGCGCACCACCGCGGCCGGGGTGCCGATGGTGATGGACACCTGCCCCAGCAAGATCTGGTTCCAGCGCGACCGGGCCGGCGCCCTGAAGTAGGGCTACGACTCGACCGACAGCGTGCGCATGTGCTCGTAGATCACCGAGGTCTCGACGTCGGCGATCTCGGCGCGTGAGGTGAGCCGGTCGATCACGAACCCGTAGAGCTCGTCGTTGTCGGCGACCGCGACGTGCACGATGAAGTCCATCCGGCCGGAGGTGACGAAGACGCCGATGGTCTCGGGAAGGGTGCTCACCCAGTCTCGGAAGGACTCGATGTTGGCGCGGGAGGGCGGCCGGATGCGGACGGCGATCAGCGCCTGCACGCCGCGGTCGATCTGACGGAGGTCGAGGTCGAGGTACGCACCGCGGATGAGCCCACGCCGCTGCATCGCCCGCGCGCGGTCGTGCACGGTGGTCGCCGAGACGCCGACCTCGGCGGCGATGTCCCGCAGGCTCCGCCGTGCATCCATCGTCCAGGCGGCCAATATCTGACGGTCGACTTCGTCCATGCACGCCAGATTAGCCGATCAACTTGACATTGACCGGCTAGGTTGCGATCTGACCTGACGTTCCCAAGACTTGTCAGCGAATCAGTTGGCGAATGACAGGAGTCAGAGTGATGAGCACAGGCGTCGAGACGGCCACCATCGGGTTCACCCCCGAGGAGATCGACCAGTCCGCGAGCACGCGGGACGTGCCCTACAAGTGGGTGGTCGTCGTCGACCAGACCCTCCCCGCCGGACGCGCGGTGAACGCGGCCGTCTGCGTCGCGGGGGCGACCACGCAGCGTACGGCCGGGCTCCTCGGGGAGGACGCGATCGACGCCGACGAGTCGGCCCACCCGGGGTTGCCCTGGATCGGCTGTACGGTGCTGGGCGCCCCCGCCCAGCGGCTGACCGACCTGCGGCGACAGGCCATCGCCCAGCCCGGCGTCGCCGTCATCGACATGCCCACGCAGGCGCAGCACACGAGGGTGTACGACGACTACCTGTTCGCTGTCGGGAACAGTCGCGGCGCCGACCTGTCCTACTGCGCCGTCAGCCTCTTCGGCCCCCGCCGGATCATCGACAAGCTGGTGAAGGGCCTCTCGCTCCTGCCCTGAGCCCCTGAGAGTCAGGAGGTGGCGTTGCGGACGACCTCGCCCTTGGCCGCGGCGAGCTCGGCCAGCGACTTCTCGTACGCCACCAGCTTCTGCTGCAGCTCGGGGTCGGCGACGCCGAGGATGCGGGCCGCGAGGATGCCGGCGTTCTTGGCGTTGCCGATGGCGACCGTGGCCACCGGGATGCCGCCGGGCATCTGCACGATCGACATCAGCGAGTCGAGGCCGTCGAGGTACTTCAGCGGCACCGGGACGCCGATGACCGGCAGCGGGGTGACGCTCGCGAGCATCCCGGGAAGGGCCGCGGCACCGCCGGCGCCCGCGATGATCACCGAGATGCCTCGACCGGCGGCCTCGCGGCCGTAGTCGAGCATCTCCTGCGGCATCCGGTGGGCCGACTTCACGTCGGCCTCCCACTCGATCCCGAACTCGTCGAGAAGCTCCGCCGCGGCCTTCATCGTCGGCCAGTCGGAGTCGGATCCCATCACGATGCCTACACGAGCGCTCATGGGGACAGGCTAACCGGACCGTATTTCGCTTTCCGCGCCGAGGCGAACTAGGTAAAGGTGGCTGGATGCTCGCAGCACTGCGATACCGCGCCGGTCAGGTCGTGACCATCGCGCTCCTGTCTGCGCTGATCACGATGTGCGCGGCGTTCGCCCCGGTCTATGACCGGGCGATGCAGCAGGCCGCGGTCGATGTCACCCTCGAGAACGCACCGAGCGTGGAGCGCGATCTGCAGATCTTCGGACCCGACGTCACGTGGTTCCAGGAGCGCAGCGACCCCGCGGACATGGTTCCCTACGTCCCCGACAGCAGTCCGGTGTTCCAGACACCTGTGCTGGGCCACAACGCGACCACGAACGCAGCCTTCGTCGGGGTCGCGAAGCCGGTCGAGGGCGAGCTGTGGTGGCGCGCAGGCCAGTGCGAGCACATCGAGATCACCGCCGGCTCCTGTCCCGACGCGAGCCGCGAGATCATCGTCACCGAGAACGAGGCGGAGGTCTACGACCTGAGGGTCGGAATGACGGTCACCTCCAAGGCGGCAGAGCA
Organism: Nocardioides sp. NPDC057577; assembly: GCF_042801335.1. Lineage (NCBI taxonomy): Bacteria > Bacillati > Actinomycetota > Actinomycetes > Propionibacteriales > Nocardioidaceae > Nocardioides > Nocardioides sp. NPDC057577. Next base: position 3,940 of record NZ_JBHVGB010000095.1, read on the forward strand.
GCTGATGGACGAGAACTTCGAGACGCCGGAGACACCCACGGTCGGCTACGAGATCGTCGGCACCTACCTCCCGGCCGACGAGGTCTGGTGGCAAGGGACCCAGCTCTCCGGGCTGGCCGGGATCGCCTCCTCCGAGGACGCTCAGCACGACGCCTGGCTGACCGACGAGTCCACCTTCACAGGGGACACCCCGTTCCTGTTCCGCGAACGTTCCTGGCTCGGGACGCGGCTGCGTACGAGCGCGGTGGGGGTCGACGAGATGGCGGGACTCGAGGCGGATCTGCGAGGGCTCCAGGACCGGGTCAACGATGAGCCCAGACAGAGCCTGGAGACGACCGAGACGGTCTCGCTGGTCGTCACGTCGCTCCCCGGGCTCACCGAGCGCGTGGATGCCCAGATCGAGCAGAGCCGTACGACCGTCCCACTCCTGCTGTGCCAGCTCGGGCTCCTGGGCCTCCTCGTGCTGTGGCTGATGCTGCTGGCAGCGACGGATCAACGCCGCCCCGAGGTCGTGGTCGCACGCCTGCGCGGACGCGGCGCGACAGGTGCCAGGTCGCTGCTGATCCGTGAGCTGCTTCCGCCGGTCCTCCTCGGGGTCCCGCCAGGCGTCGGAGCCGCGCTGCTCGGCAGCTGGCTGGCGCGGTCCTACGTGCTGCCGGGTGAGGCACCGTTCGAGCTGCGGCGGGGTCTCGCGGTCGCGATCGTCGTCGCGGTGCTGGTGCTCGTGCTGGTGACGTACGCCGCCGCGATCCGTGTCGCCCGCGAACCGCTCGGCACGCTCCTGCACCGGGTCACCGGCCGCCGCCCGGGATGGCGCCTGGGGGCCGCCGACGCGGTCGTCCTCGCGGCCTCCGGCGCCGGTGTGGTCGCCTTCGTGACCGGCAGCCTGACCGGCCCGATCGCCCTGGCCGCGCCGGCACTGCTCTCGGTGTTCGTCGGGCTCGTCCTCGCCCACCTGCTTCCGCCCGTCGCCGCCCGGCTGGGCGGCGCCCTCCTGCTCCGGGGTCGGCTGCGCCTCGGCGTCTCGCTCGTGGAGGCCTCACGGAGCATCGTCACGCGGCGTACGGTCGCGCTGGTCACCGTCGCCAGCGCCCTCGCCGTCTTCTCCGTCTGCGGGCTGGTCGTGGGCGACCGCAACCGGGAGCTCGCAGCCGAGCAGTCCGCCGGCGCACCTGTGGTCGCCGAGCTGCAGAGCGCGGCAGGCGCCGCCGACCGGCTGAAGGCGATCGAGAGAGTGCTGTCCGACCTCGATCCCGCGGCAGACCGGGTGACTCCCGTCGTACGTGTCGACACGGCCAACGGCGCGGTGTCGACGCTCGCGGTCGATCCCGATGCCTTCCGTCGGATCGCGTTCGCCGGCGGTGGCGTCGGGCCCGGCCCGGACGACTGGGCGGCCCTCGCGAGCGGAACCGCGACCGGCCCGACTCCGACGATCACGTCCGGTGAGGCCTCGGCGACGGGGAAGGACGACCTGCAGGTCCTCGGCCTCGACGGGATCCAGCAGGAGGCCGTCGCGGTCGCCGAGGCCGACCGTATCCCCGGTGACGGACCCCAGGTCACCGTCGTCGACCTCGCCACGGCCCGGACGCGGGCCGAGCCCGACATCGACTCGGTGATCTCGCTCTGGTTCGCCGACTCCGACCAGGCGTTCCTCGACCAGGTCACGACGGCGCTCGCCGACGAGGGGGTCAACGTCACCCAGGTCGAGACCCTGACCGAGGAGCGCCGCGACCTCGACGCCTCGGTGGCGACGTGGAGCCTCTGGCTCGGCGTCGTGGTCGGGCTGACCGCGGTGCTTCTCGCGGTGGCGGCGCTGACGGTGCTCACCGTCACCGGCTGGCGCACCCGAGCCCGGGACCTGGCCGCCCTGAGACTCGCCGGCGTCGACCGCCGGGTCGTCGACCGGCTTCCCGCCGGCGCCCAGCTGCTGCCGGTGCTCGTCGGGGTCGCGGCAGGTGTCGGGTGCGGCGTCTACGGCGTGATCCTGACGCTGCCCGACATTCCTCTGTTCGCGGTGCCACCCCTGGTGGACGCCACCGACCTGAGCATCCCGTGGCCCGCGGTCGCCGTGGCCGGCCTCGGGTGCCTGATCGTGCTCGGCATCGCCGCCGTGATCCTCGGCCGTGCGGTGGCCGCCCGGGCCCGACTCGACCGACTCCGGGAGACCGCATGAACGGCATGGCGATCCGCACCCACGGACTCGTGCACATCTACCACGCGGAGGGCCACGACGTGGCCGCACTCTCCGGCATCGACCTCGACGTCCGGGCAGGCGAGCTGATGGGCCTGCTCGGTCCGTCCGGATCGGGCAAGTCGACGCTGATGAGCCTGCTCGCGGGCCTGTTCCGGCCCAGCGCCGGCAAGATCTTCGTGGGCGAGCACGAGGTCTCGGCGGCCTCGACGAAGGAGCTCGACCGGCTCCAGGCGACGCGAGTGTCGCTGATCCTGCAGGGCGCCGCCCGCAACCTGCTGCCCTACGCCACCCCGGCGGCCAACGTACGCTTCGCGCAGCGCACCGCGCGGCGTGCCGGCATCGACCTGCCCCCGCCGGAGGCGGTGCTCGCGGAGCTCGGCATCCCGGCCGTGGCGGATCGCCCGCTGTCCCGGCTCACTCCCGGCGAGCTGCAGCTGGTGGCGATGGCGGTCGCGCTCGGCACACGTCCGGGGCTGGTGCTCGCCGACGAGCCGACCAGCCAGCTCGACCACGGTGCTCGTGACCGGGTCCTCGAGCGCCTGGCCGAGATCAACGGCACCCACGGGACCACCGTCGTGCTGGTCACCCACGACCCGCACGTCGCTGCCTTCCTCCCCCGGACCGTCACCATCCGCGACGGACGGATCGGTGGCGAGGGCCGCAGCGGCGAGGAGTACGCCGTGGTGACGGCCGACGGTTTCCTGCCGCTGCCGGGTCACATCCGCGACGAGCTGCCGCCGGGGACGCTGGTCCGGTTCCATCCGGCGGGTGGGCACTACGAGCTGGTCCCGGAGCGGGAAGGAGCCGACGATGAGTGATCTGGTCGCGGAGGGGTTGAGCGTGGCGTACGACGACCTGGTGGCGCTGCGCCCGCTCGACCTCCGCCTGGCGCCTGGCACCGTGCTCGCCGTCACCGGTCCCTCGGGCGCCGGGAAGTCATCGCTGCTGTGGGCTCTCGGCGGTGCTCTCGCACCGGTCGAGGGCACCGTCAGCCTGGACGGGGCACGGCTCGACGCGCGGGACACGGCGGCTCGGCTCGGCGTCGCCCTGATCCCGCAGGGCAACGGGCTGGCCGGATCGCTCAACGCCACCGAGAACATCCTGGTGCCGCTGCTCGCCCTCGGCGCCCCGGCCGCGGAGGCTCGCGCCCGGGCCCAGGAGGCGCTGGATCTGGTCGGGCTGCAGGAGTCCGGCCGCCATCTCGTCGACGAGCTCTCCGGCGGTCAGCAGCAGCGGGTCGCCCTGGCTCGGGCCTTCGCGATGCGGGCCGCGGTGATCCTCGCCGACGAGTCCACCAGCGATCTGGACGCCGGCAACCGGGAGCGGATGATCGCCGCGCTCCGCGCCGAGTCGGCGCGCGGCGCGATCGTCGTGCTCGCCACCCACGACCCGGAGGCGGCGGCCGAGGCCGACGCGGAGCTGGCGCTCGACGAAGGGGTCGCGTCCTGGCCCCGACCTCTGCCCTGATGCTGTCCGTCCTTCGCCACCGATGGGGCCAGGCACTGGTCATCGCGTCGCTCTCCGCGCTGATCGCCGCGTGCGCCATGTTCGCGCCGCTCTACGACCGAGCGATGCAGCAGGCGGCGGTCGGTGTCACGCTCGCGCGCGCGTCCACCTTCGAGCGCGACGTACAGCTCTACGGCGGGGAGGATCAGGTAGTCGGGGTGGGCTCCGATCCGGAAGGGCTGGCGGAGCGGATCCCAGGGGACCTGTTCCGGCCCGCGGCGCACGGACGCAACGCCACCACGAAACTGGGTAGACGCGGGCCCGAGGGCGAGCTGTGGTGGCGGGCGGGCCAGTGCGACCACATCACGATCATCGCCGGCTCGTGCCCGGATGCTCCCCGCCAGATCCTGGTCACCGAGAACGAGGCCGAGATCTACGATCGGGTGGTCGGCGACACGGTGAGCACCCTGGTCGAGCCGCCACCGGGCCTCCCCGTGGGCGCCGACCCACCGAACGTGTCCCTCGAGGTCGTCGGCATCTACCGCCCGGACGATGCGAGCTGGTGGCAAGGACTGCGGCTGAGCGGCGCCTCCGGAATCGTGTCGAGCGAGGCTCCCGCCCACGACACCTGGCTGACCGACCCGTCGACGTTCGAGGACTCGTCGGTGGCCTACCGCGACGAGCGGGCCTGGGCCGGCGCCCGGCTGCGCATCGGGGCCGTCGGGGTCGAGGAGCTCGCCGGGCTGACCGAGGACATCCGCGCGCTCCGGACCAGCGACGTGGCCGACGTCGTCACCGAGCTGCCGGCCCTGGCAGACGGGGTGGACGGACAGATCGAGCAGTCACGTACGACCGTCCCGTTGCTGCTGGTCCAGCTCGCTCTGCTGGGGATGATCGTGCTGTGGCTGATGCTGCGCGCCGCGACCGATCAGCGACGCCCCGAGGTGGTGGTCGCGCGGCTGCGCGGGGCGGGCACGCGCGGAGCTCGGTCGCTGCTGATGCGCGAGCTGCTTCCCGTGGTGCTCGCCGGGATCGTCCCGGGCGCCGTCGCCGCGCTCCTCGGATCCGCCCTGGTCCGGACGTACGTCCTGCCGGGGAGCGCTCCGTTCGAGCTGCCGCGCGGTCTGGCCGTGGCCCTGGTGATCGCGGCGGCGACCCTCACCCTCATGACGTACGCAGCGGCAGCTCGCGTCTCCCGCGAACCGCTCGGCGACCTGCTGCGACAGACGTCCGGGCGCCGTCCGGGCTGGGCGCTCGGGGTGGGCGACGCGCTTGCGATCGCGGCCACCGGTGCCTGTGTGGTCGCCTTCGTGACCGGCAGTCTCACCGGGCCGATCGCGGTGGCCGCGCCGGCGTTGCTGTCGATGATGGTCGGGCTCGTGCTGGCACACCTGTTCGCCCCCGCCGCGGTGCGGCTCGGCCGGGCCCTGCTCGAACGCGGCCGGCTGCACGTCGGTGTCTCGTTGCTGGCTGCCTCCCGCAACGCCGCCACGCGTCACATGGTCACCCTCGTCACCGTGGCCAGCGGCCTCGCGGTCTTCTCCATGTGCGCGATGGCGCTCGGCGACCGCAACCGCGAGCTGGCCGCCGAGCAGGAGGTGGGGGCGGTCGTGGTCGCCGAGGTGCAGTACGGCACCGAGACGACGGCGGCGCGGCTCGAGCGGGTCCGGGCGACACTCGCCAGGGTCGACCCCGACGGTCGGCGCGTCACTCCGGTCGTACGCGTCACAGCACCCAGCGGGGCGGCGATGGCGCTCGCGGTCGAGCCCGAGGGATTCAGCCGGATCGCGCTCTTCACGCCCGGCCGGGAACCGTCCGCGGCGGCCTGGACTGCGCTCGGCGAGGGTGCCGCCCGCGAACCGATCGCCACGATCACCACGGGAGCCCTCGGGGAGACGAACGACCCGGTCGTTCTCGGTCTCGACGGAATCGAACAGAAGGGCAAGCGGGTCGCCGTCGTCGACCGGATCCCGGGCGGCATCCGTGACCTGGCCCTGGTCGATCTCGACACCGCCGTCGAGCTCGCCGCACCCGACGGCGACTCGAGCATCTCGTTGTGGTTCGCCGAGGACGACCTGGCGTTCCTCGACGAGGTCACCGACGCACTCGCCGGGCAGGGCGTGGTCGTGGCGGATACCCGCACGCTGAGTGATGCCCGCCACGGCCTCGACGAGACCGTGGCCACCTGGAGCCTGTGGCTCGGCGGCATGGTGGGTCTCGCCGCTGTGGTGATCGCGCTGCTGGGGTCGATCGTGCTCACGATCACCGGGTGGCGTACGAGTGCTCGTGATCTGGCCTCGTTGACGATGGCCGGGGTCGACCGGCGCATCACGCGCCGCCTGGCCGGGGCCGCGCAGCTGGCTCCGGTGGCGGTCGGCGTGCTCGCGGGCGCGGCCTGCGGCCTGCTCGGGGTCGGTCTGAGCATGCCGGACATCCCGCTGTTCCCGACGCCTCCGGAGGTCGACAGCACCGATCTCTCGGCCCCATGGGCCATTGCCGCCGCGACGGCCGGGGCCTGTCTCCTTGTGCTCGGCGCGGCCGCGATCGCGCTCGGGCGCGCGGTGGCCGCCGCCGCCCGACTCGACCGCCTCCGGGAGACGGCATGAACCCGACCCCTGCCTGTCACGTGAATGTCGGTCCTGCCCGCTAGTGTGCTGGCACCCTCTCCCCCACGACCCCCACCAAGGCAGATGGATCGACCTACGAGCACCGACGTCGTCGTCAGCGCGCCACCGAACCCGACCGCGGTCGAGCGGTTCACCGGGCTGACCAAGGCGGAGCGCAAGGCGCTGCCATCCCGGCTGCGGGAGGTCTCGTCCTGGTCCCGTCAGGCTCGGTCGGCAATCGGCGCCCGGGCCGAGATCGAGCACGAGGCGGCCGAAGCGGTCGACCACTACCGGGAGAGCGCGGCCGAGCTGAAGCGCGCCGCCCAGGTGGCCTGGCGCAGCATCGGGCTCGACCGGAACGACGGACCTCGGCTGGCCGCGATCGCACGGCGGCACGCGCTCGACCCCGTCGAGGGGACCACCCAGGAGCTCGTCGACGCACTGACCGCCGCCGCGGAGGACGTGGCGCAGGCGAAGAAGGCGGCCGGTGCCCGTCGGCTGTTCGTGCGCGGGAGCCGCCGCGAGGACGCGGAGCTGGCCGGCCGACGGGTCCTCGACCTGCATCGCTGGGCCGGCGAGGTCCAGGCACCGGCGCGGCTCGGCGAGCTGAGCAGGCTTCCGGCCCGCCGCCGGGTGCGGATCCGCGAGGCGCTGCTGCCGAGCGTCGGCCTCCTCGAGGCGCTCGCGGGGCTGGGCTCGGAGGCGGTGCTGGCGCCGCGCAAGGGCGTCCTGGTGCTGCGCAACGAGGGTGAGACGCTCAACGAGGCCAGGCGTTCCGAGGAACCCGCGCGCCGTGCCGCGACCGACGCCGCCAACGCGGTCCGGAGCGCGGACACCGACACCGCGGTCAGGTCGCTGCCGGTCGACGATCTCGCCGACCTCGTACGCATCGAGCCGCTCCTCGACGCCGGCATCCGCACCGTCCACGAAGTCATCCATCCCACCTCTGACCTGCGAGAGCTCCCCGGGGTCGGCCCGGCCACGGCGATGCGGATGCAGGAGGCCGCGCAGGCGCTGTGGCAGCGCACCTACGACGAGATGCCGCTCGCGATCGACCACGAGCGCCGCACCCCGGCGGCCACCAGGCTGCTTGCGCGGCTGGCGGAGTGGGAGGCCGGGAGGCGTACGAAGGACGCGGGGGCGGAGCTCGCCCTCGTCCAGTCGCTGCGGCCGCTGACCCGGTCGCTCACTCAGCCGTCCAAGGGCGGCGCGAGGTTCCATCTGATCCTGGCCAACGCGGCCAGCCTCGAGGACTTCCAGAGTGCGCTGCGGGCGATCGCCCACCGAGCCGAGATGGCCCGCCGGATCCGTCCGGGCAACCGGCCCGCCGACCCGTGGGAGGACTTCGAGAAGCGGCCGGCCGACTACTACGCGATGCTCTCCGAGCTCGGCTTCCTCACCGAGGACGAGGACAAGATCCACGGCGACCTGTCCGCCGAGATCATCGAGGCGGTGCGGGCCCAGGAGCTGCGCACCAACAACCTGACCGCCTCGCTGCGCGGCTACCAGCACTTCGGCGTCCGGTTCGCGCTGGTGCAGATGAAGGTGATCATCGGCGACGAGATGGGGCTCGGCAAGACGCTCCAGTCGCTGGCCGTGCTCGCCCACCTGCACGCGATGGGCGCGTCCCACACGCTGGTCGTCTGCCCCGCTGCCGTGGTCACCAACTGGGTGCGCGAGACCGACTCGAAGACGACCCTGATCCCCCACCGTCTCCACGGCAGCCGCCGTCTGAAGGCCGCCAAGATCTGGGTCGAGCAGGGCGGCGTCGCGGTGACCACCTACGAGACGCTCAACGCGATCCAGCCGTTCCTCGACCAGGTCGAGGTCGCCTGCGTCGTGGTCGACGAGGCACACATGATCAAGTCGCCGCGCACCCAGCGCACCGAACGCGTACGCCGCGTCCTCGACGCCTCCGAGCGCGCCATCCTGCTCACCGGCACGCCGATGGAGAACCGCATCGACGAGTTCCGCAACCTGGTCTCCTATCTCCGCCCCGACCTGCTGCTCTCCGCCGACGAGTTCAACCCGCACCGGTTCCGCAAGCAGGTCGCCCCGGTCTACCTGCGCCGCAACCAGGAGGACGTGCTCACCGAGCTCCCCGACCTCGTCGAGGTCGAGGACTGGCTGCCCCTGTCCGTCGCCGACGAGAGGGCGTACGCCGAATGCGTCCGCGACGGCAACTTCATGGCCATGCGCCAGGCCGCGATGCTTCAGGGCACCTCGTCGGCGAAGGTCGAACGGCTGGTCGAGATCGTCGGCGAGGCCGAGGAGAACGGCCGTCGCGTGATCGTATTCTCCCACTTCAGGAAGGTCCTCGACGACCTGGTCACGCTGCTGCCGGGCGAGGTCTTCGGGCCCCTGACCGGATCGGTGCCCGCCGAGGAGCGCCAGCAGATGGTCGACGAGTTCTCCGCGGCCGGACACGGTGCCGTGCTGGTCACCCAGATCGTCGCCGGCGGGGTGGGCCTCAACATCCAGTCGGCGTCGGTCGTGGTCATCTGTGAGCCCCAGCTCAAGCCGACCATCGAGTGGCAGGCCATCGCCCGCGCCCGCCGGATGGGCCAGCTCCAGTCCGTCCAGGTCCACCGCCTGCTCTCCGAGATCGGCGTCGACCAGCGCATCCACGACATCCTTGCGGCCAAGGCCGAGCTCTTCGACGACTTCGCCCGGGTCAGCGCCACCGCCGCCAGCAGCCCCGAAGCGTACGAGACCTCGCACCCCGAGGACCCCTCCACCACCCTCGCCTCTGATGCCTCCGACGCCGAGATCGCCCGCGACGTCGTCGCCACCGAACGCCAGCGCCTAGGCCTCTGACCCCCGCCGAATCTGTAGTTCTGGCGGCCGAGTCGTCACTTCTGGACGCCGAATCCTCAGTTTTGGCGCGCGAGTCGGTGGTTCTGGCGTTTGCAGAACTCCCGACTCGATGTCCAGAAGTGCAGTTTCGACGCCCCGAACTACAGATTCGGCGGGGGTCGAGGTCAGTCGGAGTCGTTGCCGAGGTCGCCCTGAAACCAGTCGGCGGCGTGGCGGGCGCGCTCGAGACAGTCGTCGAGGTCGTCGCCGTAGACGTTGACGTGGCCGACCTTGCGACCCGGGCGCATCTCCTTGCCGTAGAGGTGGACGCGGAGGTGGGGGTCACGGGCCATGGCGTGGGGGTAGCCGTCGTAGAGGCGGCCGACGTTGTCCCGGGTCGAGCCGAGGATGTTGACCATCACCGACCACTTCGCGCGGGGCGCGGGTGAGCCCAGGGGCAGGTCCATGACCGCACGCAGGTGGTTCTCGAACTGCGAGGTGACGGCGCCGTCCTGGGTCCAGTGGCCGGTGTTGTGGGGGCGCATCGCGAGCTCGTTGACGAGCAGCCGGCCGTCGACGGTCTCGAACATCTCGACCGCCAGGATGCCGACGACGCCGAGCTCACCGGCGATACGCAGCGCGATCTGCTCGCCCTCGACGGCGAGCTCGGGCGAGAGGTCGGGCGCCGGAGCGATGACCTCCTTGCAGACGCCGTTCTCCTGGTAGGTGTGCACGACCGGGTACGCAGCGGCCTGGCCGCTCGGCGAACGGGCGACGATCGCGGACAGCTCCCGGCGGAAGTCGACGAGCTCCTCGGCCAGAACCTGGACCCCCGCCTCCTCGGCGACACGAAGCGGCTCGGCGACATCGGCGACGTCGCGTACGACCCAGACGCCCTTGCCGTCATAGCCGCCGCGGGTGGTCTTGAGGACGCACGGGAACCCGAACGCCTCGACCTCGGCCGTGGACGACACGATGGCGTTGCGCGGGCACGGGATACCGAGCTCGGTCAGCCGAGCGCGCATGACGCCCTTGTCCTGGGCGTGCACGAGCGCGTCCGGGCCGGGGCGGACCGCCACTCCGGCGGCCTCGAGCGCGTGCAGGTGCTCGGTCGGGACATGCTCGTGGTCGAAGGTGACCACCTCGCACCCCTCGGTGACCTTCTTCAACGTGTCCAGGTCGCGGTAGTCGCCGACCATCTGGTCGGGGATGACCTGAGCGGCCGACACGCCCTCGCCCTCGGCGAGAAGCCGGAGCGGGAGGCCGAGCTCGATTGCGGGCTGAGCCATCATGCGGGCCAGCTGGCCGCCGCCGATGATCGCGAGTGTCGGTGCGAGGGTCACGGCGACAGCGTAATGAGACTGCCCCGCCGGGGCCGATTTCGCGGATCCCCCTCACGCAATCCGCGAAACCTGACCCCCGGCAGTGGACGAAGGTCAGGCCTTCTCGAAGCGCAGGCCCTTGCCGCGCAGCGTGGTGATCAGATGGGGCTTCCGGGGGTCGTCGCCCAGCTTGCGACGCACCCATCCCAGGTGTACGTCGATGGTCTTCGACGAGGTGTAGAAGGTCGCGTTCCACACGTCCCTCATCAACTCGTCGCGGGAGACGACGTTGCCAGCCCTCCTGATCAGGGCGTGAACCAGGTCGAACTCCTTGCGAGAGAGCGTCAGCTCCTCATCGTTCCGCCATGCTCGCCGTGTCTCCGGGTCGAGCTTGATCTCCTGTACCTCGATCATGAGACCGACATTAGGGAGGTAAAGAGCCCTTGGCAAAGGATTGCACGATATTGCCACTGACATCTTCATGCCAATGTGCAACGAAATGGGCATGACGAACGTCCGCCCCCGAACGGCGCACTCAACCATGCCCACCAAGGCATGGCCAGGTAAAGCCGTCGCCACCCCGTGTTGATCGACTGTTAATTACAACGGAATGTGAACAGATCTGCGAAGTCGCAGGTCAGCAACGCCCTAGAAGGTCACGATTCAGACACGGCGGACCGCGACGGGCTCCACGATCCCGAACCCTCGCACCGGTCGAGCGGCCAGTCGCCGGGTCTCGAACTCGTCATCGGGCATCGTCCCGGCGGTCGCCTCGTCGATGATGATCCGGTTGCGGCGAGCGACGGCGGTCAGCCGCGCGGCCATGTTCACGGGCGGCCCGAAGACGTCTCCAAGACGCGAGACGACGTTGCCGGAGGCGAGCCCGACACGTACGTCCGGCATCCGCGGGTCCCGGCCGATCACGTTGATGATCCCCTCCGCGGTGCCGTAGGCCTGGAGCGGGTCGTCGTTGACGAAGAGCACCGAGTCGCCGAGCGACTTGATGATCCGGCCGCCCCAGGTCGCCACCACGTCGGCACACCGCGACTCGAAGAGCTCGACCAGGTCGCCGATCTTCTCCTCGGTCAGCGTGTTCGACAGCGCGGTGAACGAGACGATGTCTGCGAACCCGACCGTCTGCCAGACGGTGCCCAGCTGCTCCTCGGGGCCGGCGACGGACGCCTCGGCCCGAGCGAGCGCGGCGCGCGTGTGCCGGCGCCAGGCGAAGATCATCATCTCCTCGAACGCGCTCTCGAACTGCTCGGAGACCGAAACGGTCGCCTTCAGCAGCTCGGCGGGCGTCCGGTCGTCCTCGTTCTGGGTCTCGACGTGGTGCAGCAGCGCGGAGACCTCGTAGTCGGACAGGCGCGCCATCGACTGCCCGATTCCGCGGGTCAGGTTGACGACGAGGTCGAAGCTGACCAGCCCGTTGCCGGAGATCTCGTTGGCCTTGGCCAGGGCCTGCACGTCCGCCTCGTCGAAGAACGCCTCGTCGTCCTTGATCTCCGGGAACCCGAGGGCACGCCACAGACGCTTCGCCTGCTCCAGGCTCACGCCGGCCTTCTCGGCGACCTCCGCCGAGGTCAGGTTGACGGGCTGCTTCGATTTCGCCACGAACAGATCATGCCATTCGGTACGTCACGACCGCCCGCGGAGCCGGGCGTGGATGACGTCGCCCGCGCCGACCACCCGCGACCCGGCGTCGGTCGCGATGACCAGCCGGCCGAAGTCGTCGATCTCGGTGGCCGTGCCCTCCCAGACCTCCCCGCCCGGAAGCTCGGCACGTACCTGCTCGCCGATGGTCACCGAGAGCTCCCGGTAGCGGCGGGCGAGCTCGTCGGGGTCCGACCCCCAGATCTCGTACGCAGCCCCCAGCTCCTCCAGCAGCGCGGCAAGCATCTCGGTGCGGTCGACGGGTGCCCCGCTCTCCAGCTCCAACGAGGTGGAGGTCTCGATCGGCAGCTCCTCGCGCGTCAGCGAGGTGTTGAGCCCGAACCCGATCACTGCGGCCGCGCCTTCGGACGTCTCGATCCGCTCGATCAGGATCCCGCAGACCTTGCGACCTTCGATGAGCACATCGTTGGGCCACTTCAGCCCGGCTGCGTACCCCTTCGTGCGCAGTACCGACGCAACCGCGACTCCGGTCATCAGCGGCAGCCACGGCCACCGCTCGACCGGGATCGAGGGCGAAGGCCGCAGCAGTGCCGAGACCGTCAGCGCCGATCGCGCAGGGGTGATCCACCCCCGGTCCAGGCGCCCGCGGCCGGCGGTCTGGTGCTCGGTGGTGATCACCAGGCCCGGCTCCTCGCCCGACCGCGCACGCTCGGCCAGCGCGGCATTGGTCGAGGGCGTCTCGTCGAGGATCTCGACGCGCCACCCGCCCGGCAGCGCTTCGAGCCGGGAGCGGTCAAGTGACGGGCGTCGCATCGCGAAAGGTGGCACGGGATTAGATTGACCCCCAGATCGCACGAAGTCCAAAGGAGCCAACGTGAGCGAGCGTCAGCGAGCAAACCGTCAGTACAACACGCGGCCGCGTCCGTACATTGGCGCTTGCGCGACGGAGGTGGCCGCGTGAGCGTCGAACCGACGAACGAGCCAGTCATCGACCTGCACACGACTGCCGGGAAGCTGGCCGAGCTGGAGCGTCGTGTTGACGAGGCCGTCCATGCTGGTTCCGCGAAGGCGGTGGAGAAGCAGCATGCCAAGGGGCGTCAGACCGCTCGTGAGCGGATCGAGATGCTGCTCGATGAGGGCTCCTTCCAGGAGGTCGACGAGCTGGCCCGGCACCGGTCCACTGCGTTCGGGCTGGAGAAGAACCGGCCCTTCGGTGATGGTGTGGTCACCGGGTACGGCACCATCGAGGGCCGCCAGGTCTGTGTGTTCTCCCAGGACTTCACCGTCTTCGGTGGCTCGCTGGGTGAGGTCTACGGCGAGAAGATCACCAAGATCATGGACCTGGCGATCAAGACCGGGTCCCCGCTGATCGGGATCAACGAGGGCGCCGGCGCCCGGATCCAGGAAGGCGTGGTGTCCTTGGGTCTGTATGGCGAGATCTTCAAACGCAACGTCCACGCCTCCGGGGTGATCCCGCAGATCAGCCTGATCATGGGCAACTGCGCCGGCGGGCACGTCTACTCCCCCGCGGTCACCGACTTCACGATCATGGTCGACAAGACCTCGGCCATGTTCATCACCGGCCCCGACGTGATCAAGACCGTCACCGGCGAGGACATCACCATGGAGGAGCTCGGCGGCGCCCTGGCCCACAACTCCAAGTCGGGTGTGGCCCACTACATGGGCTCTGATGAGGCCGACGCGATCGACTACGTCAAGGCCCTGCTGTCCTACCTGCCCTCCAACAACATGGAAGAGCCGCCGGCTTTCGACGAGACCGCCGATCTGGAGATCACTGATCTGGACCGGGAGCTGGACACCTTCATCCCCGATGGCGGGAACCAGCCCTACGACATGCACGAGGTCATCGCCCACATCGTCGATGATGAGGAGTTCCTCGAGGTCCAGCCGCTGTGGGCACCCAACATCCTGATCGGCTACGCCCGGATCGAGGGCCGCCCGGTCGGGATCGTGGCCAACCAGCCGATGCAGTTCGCCGGCTGTCTCGACATCGACGCCTCCGAGAAGGCCGCCCGCTTCGTCCGCACCTGCGACGCCTTCAACGTCCCCGTGATCACCTTCGTCGACGTGCCCGGGTTCTTGCCCGGCACCGACCAGGAACACAACGGCATCATCCGCCGCGGCGCCAAGCTGATCTACGCCTACGCCGAGGCCACCGTCCCGCTGGTCACCATCATCACCCGCAAGGCCTACGGCGGCGCCTATGACGTGATGGGCTCCAAACACCTCGGCGCCGACATCAACCTGGCCTGGCCCACCGCCCAGATCGCGGTCATGGGCGCCCAAGGCGCCGCCAACATCGTCCACCGCAAGACCCTGGCAGCGGTCGAGGCCGCCGGCGGAGACGTCGAGGCCAAACGCGCCGAGCTGATCGACGAGTACGAAACCACCCTCGCCAACCCCTACATCGCCGCCGAACGCGGCTACATCGACGCGGTCATCCCACCCCACGAAACCCGCGCCGAAGTCACCCGCGCGCTACGGCTGCTACGCACCAAACGCGAGACCCTGCCCGCCAAGAAGCACGGGAACATCCCGCTGTGACCACGCCCGAGGAACCGGCCGAAGACCCGACCACCCAGGACAAGGCTCAGCAGAAGCCCCTGCTCAAGGTCATCGACCACAACGCCACCCCCGAGGAGATCGCCGCGATCGTGGCCGTCTTCTCCGCCCTCGGTTCAGGCCAGGCACCCACGAAGAAGCCGCGCTCCCTGTGGGCCACCCCCAAGCTGCGTACCCCCATCCACCCCGGCCCCAACGCCTGGCGCGCCAGCGCGTTCCCGAGCTGAACGTCGTAGAAAGCAGACACCGTGCCTGAACTGACAAAGGTCTTGATCGCCAACCGCGGTGAGATCGCCGTGCGAGTGATCCGTGCGTGCAAGGACGCCGGGATCGGCTCGGTCGCGATCTATGCCGACCCGGACCGTGACGCGCTGTTCGTACGGCTGGCCGATGAGTCCTACGCACTGGGCGGCGCGACCCCGGCGGAGTCCTACCTCTCCATCGAGAAGATCCTCGACGTCGCCCGCCAGTCCGGGGCGGACTCGGTCCACCCCGGCTACGGGTTCTTGGCCGAGAACGCCGACTTCGCCACTGCCGTGATCGAGGCCGGGCTGACCTGGATCGGGCCCTCCCCCGAGGCCATCGACGCCCTCGGTGACAAGGCCAAGGCCAAGCAGATCGCGCTCAAGGCCGGCGCGCCGCTGGCGCCGGGTCTGAAGGAGCCGGTCAAGGACGCCTCCGAGATCGTCGCCTTCGCCACCGAGCACGGTCTCCCGGTCGCGATCAAGGCGGTCTTCGGTGGCGGCGGTCGTGGTCTGAAGGTCGCCCGGACCCTGGAGGAGATCCCCGACCTGTACGAGTCCGCGGTCCGTGAGGCCATCGGCGCGTTCGGTCGCGGGGAGTGTCTGGTGGAGAAGTTCCTCGACAAACCCCGCCACGTCGAGACCCAGTGCCTGGCCGACACCCACGGCAACGTGGTCGTGGTCTCCACGCGTGACTGCTCCCTGCAGCGCCGCCACCAGAAACTGGTCGAGGAAGCCCCCGCCCCCTACCTCACCGACGAGCAGAACAAGCGCCTCTACGAATCCTCCAAGGCCATCCTGCGTGAGGCCGGCTACGTCGGCGCGGGGACCTGTGAGTTCCTGGTCGCGGCCGATGGCACCATCTCCTTCCTCGAGGTCAACACCCGCCTCCAGGTCGAACACTGCGTCTCCGAGGAAGTCACCGGCCTCGACCTGGTCCGCGAGATGTTCCGCATCGCCGCCGGTGAAGAGCTCGGCTACGACGACCCCGAGGTCCGCGGCCACTCCATCGAGTACCGGATCAACGCCGAGGACGGCGGCAACAACTTCATGCCGGCGCCGGGCACCCTGACCGAATGGGCACCCCCGGCCGGCCCCGGGGTACGCCTGGACGGGGGCTATGAGAAGGGTGAGACCATCCCGGGCGCCTTCGACTCCCTCATCGCCAAGCTCATCATCACCGGCTCCTCCCGCGAACACGCCCTGGAACGCTCACGCCGGGCGCTGGAGGAGTTCAAGGTCGACGGGATGCCCACCGCGATCCCCTTCCACCAGGCCGTGGTCAACGACCCCGCCTACACCGCCACCAACGGCTCCTTCGATGTCTACACGACCTGGATCGAGACCGACTTCGACAACCAGATCACCCCCTACGCCGGCACCGGCGAGGCGGCCGAAGACGTCGAGCGGCAGACCGTGGTGGTCGAGGTCGGCGGGAAGCGCCTCACCGTCTCCCTGCCCGCCGGGCTCGGCGGACTCACCACCGGCGGCGGTGCGGGTGCGGCGAAGAAGCCGAAGCGGTCGGCGAAGAAGGCCGGCGCAGCCGCCTCGGGCGACTCGGTCACCTCCCCGATGCAGGGCACCATCGTCAAGATCGCCGTCGAGGAAGGCCAAGAGGTCGCCGAGGGCGACGTCGTCGTGGTCATCGAAGCCATGAAGATGGAACAGCCCCTCAAGGCCCACAAGACCGGCACCATCACCGGCCTCAACGCCACCGTCGGCGAGACCGTCGCCAACGGCGCCGTCATCGCCGAGATCAAGTAGCCGAAGGGATCCGAGATGACACCAGCGCCTGCGACTCTCCCCAGGCCCCAGTCACGTGGCAACGTGGGCATGCAGTGGCTCGTGACAGCGCCGCAGACACAGCCCCGGCACTCTCGCCACCGACTGCCCTGGGGGACCGTCCACATCCGAAGGAACGGATCCCAACGAACTGCCTGCGGAGAGCCGACGGCGCTCTGGTTCACCTTCTGGGAGCTTCCCGTCGACATGACGTCTCCAGAGACGTGCCGGTCCTGCGCCCAGCATGCGGCCGGCGATCACCGGGCGGGGGGAGGCCTCTGATGCGGATCATCATCATGGGCCCGCCGGGCGCGGGCAAGGGCACCCAGGCCAAGCACATCGCCCAGCACCACGGCATCCCGGCCATCTCCACCGGCGACATCTTCCGCACCAACGTATCGCTGGCCACTCCGCTCGGCCTGGAGGCCAAGCGGTATCTGGACGCCGGCGAGTACGTCCCGGACGAGATCACCAACAACATGGTTCGCGACCGGATCGGCGAGCCCGATGCGGCCGGCGGATTCCTGCTCGACGGCTATCCCCGCACGCTCGCCCAGGTCGAGGAGCTCGACGGGATGATCGAGTCCACCGGCCACGAGCTCGATGCCGTCATCAGCCTCGTCGTCGACGAGGACGAGGTCGTCACGCGCCTGCTGCAGCGTGCCCGGATCGAGGGCCGCGCCGATGACACCGAGGACATCATCCGTCGCCGTCAAGAGATCTATCTCGAGCAGACTGCGCCGCTGATCGGCGCGTATCGCGAGCGCGGCCTCATCGTCGAGGTCGACGGCCTCGGCGAGGTCGACGAGGTCACCAAGCGGATTCTCAGCGCCTGCGACTCTTCCGCAGACGCCGTCTGCTGACCCGCGAACGGCGACAGCGGTTGTTGCACACCGGGCCCATACCGGGCCC
>NZ_JBHVGB010000096.1:0-21354 GCF_042801335.1 Nocardioides sp. NPDC057577
ACGTCAGGATGAGCCGACTCGGCCTCAGCTGAGGCCGGTGAGCTTGCCGGCGATGCCGCCGGCGGCCTTGAGGGCGACGCCCTCCTCGAAGTTCCGGGTGACCTGGGGGACGTGCTTCTCGGCCTCGGCGATGGCGCTGGTGAGCACCTCGGAGGCCGGGGTGTCGGGCCACAGGTAGAGCGAGAGGGCGCCGGGGATGGAGTTGACCTCGTTGATGAAGACCTCGCCCTTGCCGTCGGAGAGGAAGTCGATGCGGAGGATGCCGGTCAGGCCGGTGAGCTCCACGACGCGTACGGCGAGGTCCTTGATCTGCTTGGTGATCGACTCCTCGACCTGGGCCGGGAACTCGCGCGGGGACGAGGAGAGGCCGTCGGTGTGGACGTACTTGGCGGAGTAGTCGTACATCTTCGCCTCGTCCGAGCGCAGCGGGCGCTCGACGTCGCTCACGGCGATCTCGGGCGCGGTGCGAACCGAGGCGTTGAGGTCGAAGAGGTCAGGACGGTACGGCTCGACGACCGCGCCGGCACGCAGGTGCGGCGAGGTGTTGAGGAGCGCGAGGCCGGTCTCGTAGTCGTCGACGACCTCGATGCCGATCGAGGAGCCACCGAAGCGCGGCTTGACGATGTAGGGGCCCTCAAAGGACGGGGCGGCGTAGCGCGAGAGCAGCTCGCGCTGCAGCGACGGCAGGCCGGCGTTGAGCATGACTGCGCCGAAGGCGAGCTTGTCCATGCCGAGCGCGGCGGAGGCCGGGGTCGCGCCGGTGGCCTTGAGGCCGGCCAGCTCGAAGAGCCACTGGATGCCGCCGGCCTCGCCCGCGCCGCCGTGGAAGGCGGAGAGGATCGGGCCGGTCTCCAGGCGCTTGCCGCCACCGAAGCCACCGGTGGTGTAGAACCCGTCGCCCTTCTCGGCACCGAGGCGGAACTCGACGGCCTTGGAGCCCTTCGGCTCGCCGCCGAGGAAGTCGCGCGCCTCCTGCTTGGCGGGCACCAGGAACCACTTGTCGGAGCGCGCCCAGTAGAGGCACGTCACCTCGACGCCGGCACCGGAGAGGACCCGCTCTGCCTGGAGGCCGGTGAGGATGCTGATGTCGTGCTCGGCGCTGGGACCGCCGAAGACGATGGTGGCCTTGGTTACGCTCATGGTGAAAGCTCCTGGGGTCCTACGCGTAGTGATCGGGGAGGTCGTTCTCGTACAGCACCACGTCGCCCTCCTTGGCCGCGGTCAGCGCGTGATCCGCTGCCGCCTTGCGGCTCTCGAAGGTGGTGGTTCGCGACGCGTCCCCCGCACGCAGCGCTTTTCTGTTGGTGCGACCGACGATGCACAGCCGCATCTTGTCGGAGGCCGTGGCAGCCTGCGCGAACTCGATGTTGCGCGCGGCCTGCTCGGTGCCCAGCTCGACCATACCGGGCGTGATGGTCCACACCGTGCCCGACTCCCCTGCCAGCCGCTTGGCCTTGGCGAGCGCGGCGGCGGCGCCGGTCGGGTTGGAGTTGAAGGTGTCGTCGACGACCCACACGCCGCCGGGGGTCTTGTTGGCCTCGGCGCGGTGGGGCGTGCCGGGGATCGACGCCAGCCGCTGGGTGATCGTCTCGATCGGGACCTCGACGGCGAGGGCGAGGCCGACGGCGATCGCGACGTTGATCGGGTGGCCGACCTCGTCGGGCAGGCTCACTGCGTACGTCTGGTTGTTGATGGTCAGCTGGCCGTCGGCGACCACGACCTCGGCGGCGGTGCCGGGGATCGCGGAGCAGGCGATGACGCGCTTGCTGGCGCGGAGGTTCTCGGCGATGAGGGCGAGCTCGGGTACGTCGATGTTGAGCACCACGATCGAGGCCTTCGGAAGGATCTCCGACTTGGCCTTCACGATCGTCTCGCGCGACTTCATCCGCTCCAGGTGAGCCTCGCCGATCGTGGTGATGGCGGCGACCTCGGGCGGGAAGATCTCGGTCAGCTCGGCGATCTCGCCGGGGCCGTAGGTGCCCATCTCGGCCACGAAGATGTCGGTGCCGGCCTGGAGGCGGTCGTTGACCGCGCGGGAGAGGCCCATCGCGTTGTTGAAGCTCGCCGGCGAGGCCAGCGTCGACCAGCGGCCCTGCATGAGGTGGGTGGCGTAGTTCTTCGTCGAGGTCTTGCCGTAGGAGCCGGTGATCGCGACGATCCTCGGGTTGACCTTCTTGATCGTGGCGGCGGCCTGGACCTGCCACTTCTTCGCCATCGACTTCTCGATCGGCCACATGATCGCCAGCGCCGCCTCGGCCAGCGGGACCGCGAGGATCGGGAGGAGGCCGGCGGCGGCCGGGACGACCAGCGCGATCACGACGGTGACGATCGCGTGCAGCACGAAGAGCACGCCGGCCAGGCGCTTGACGCGGTCGGTCCACACCAGCCGCTTGGCGCCGCTGAAGCTCATCCCGACCGGCCAGCCGATGAACAGCAGCGCGCCCACGAGCGCCCCGTAGGGCAGCACGAACGAGGCCAGACAGACCACGACGACCGCGCCGAGCAGGATCGCCTCGACCGGACGGGCCTTGATCCAGATCCACTCGATCGCGAACAGCCGCGTCGGCTCGTAGTGCTCACGCTGAGCGACCCGCAGCCAGCGGTAGTAGGAGACCAGGGTCAGCGCGGAGGTGACCAGGACGATCCACATGCTTCTTCTTCAGCCCCTCAGATTCAGTTCGTACGAAGTTCGTCGATGGCGCCTCGGAGGCTCTTGACCAGCCCGGCATCGAGCAGGTGCGCCGAGCCGGACACGATCTCCAGGGTCGCGTTGTCGCCCAGGATCTCCATGGCCTCACCGGGCATCCAGACCGGTGCGGCGGTGTCGTTCTCACCCCAGATCAGGCGGACCGGAAGGTCCTTCGGGATGGCCGCCAGCTGGTCGCCGTAGGACTCGTTGACGACCTTCACGAAGATGTCGCGGATGATGCCCTTGGCGTTGCGGTAGTCGGTCGACCCGTACTTCTCCCGCAGCGCCTCCATCCTGGCCTCGGGGATCAGCCCCTTGGAGTGGAGCCAGCGACCGACCCGGTAGGCGAGCTTGGGCTTGCCGCCGGTCTTCGGACGGAACAGCGGTACGCCGGTGAGGATCACGCCCCGGACGAGCTCCGGGCGCGTCGCGGCGAGCTGGACTGCCACCCGGCCGCCGAAGCTGTGGCCGACGAGCACCGGTCGGTCGAGACCCTCGAGGATCTGGGCCAGCCATGCGGCGTAGTTCTCGGATCCCCAGACCTCGTCAGGCGCCGGCGTGGCGCCGAACCCGGGCTGGTCGAGCGCGAGCGCGTCCAGGCCCTCGAGCGTCGAGCCCCAGTCGCTCCGGTTGCGCGCCCAGCCGTGCAGGGCCACGACGGTGGCAGCATCCTTGCCGTGCTTCTCACCGAAGGCACGTCCATCCAGCAGGGTCGTCAACACGGCCGCAACCTTATCCGGGACCACGCTCTGACCCGTAACCGCGCGGCGCGTGAGGCTCAGTTGTCGGGGGCGCAATAGGGTCGAACACATGGATCACAAGCCCGCCACGATCGCCGTCCACGCCGGGCGGCCGGCCCACGAGCCCGATCAGCCGCTCAACGTACCGATCACCATGGCCTCGACCTATGTGGCGGGCGGCGACAAGGAGTACGGGCGCTACACCAACGACGCGTGGGTGGCGTTCGAGGGGGCGCTCGGGAAGCTGGAGGGCGGGCGGGCGCTGTCGTTCGCGTCCGGGCTCGCGGCGATCGCGACGCTGCTCGATCTGGTCAACGACTCCGTGGTCGTGGCCACCGAGCAGAGCTATCTGGGGACCATCGGTCAGCTGGCCGACCTCGAGGGGCGCGGCCGGCTGACCGCACGCCTCGCGGACTTCTCCGACACCGCCGCGGTCGTGAAGCTGCTCGAGAAGCTCGACGGCGAGGTAGCGCTGGTCTGGGTCGAGACGCCGACCAACCCCGGGATGCAGCTCGCCGACCTGCCGGCCGTCATCGCCGCAGCCCACAAGGCCGGGGCACGGGTCGTGGTCGACAACACCTTCGCCACTCCCCTGCTCCAGCAGCCGCTCGCGCTCGGCGCGGACATCGTCATCCACTCGGCCACCAAGTTCATCGCCGGCCACTCCGACGTCGTCATGGGCGCGGTCGTCGTCTCCGACGACACGCTGTGGGACGTGCTCAAGGCCCGTCGCGACCTGCTCGGCGCGATCCCCGGACCGTTCGAGGCATGGCTGGCGCTTCGCGGCCTTCGTACGCTGCACCTGCGCGTCGAGCGCTCCGCGACCAACGCCGCGGCCCTCGCCGAGCGCCTGGCCGCGCACCCGGCGGTCGCGGAGGTCCGCTACCCCGGGTTCGGCGGCATGCTGGCGGCCGTCCTTCCCACCGCGGAACAGGCCGACCTCCTGACCCACTCCACCTCGCTGTGGGTCCATGCGACCTCCCTCGGCGGCGTCGAGTCCACCTTCGAGCGCCGTCGGCGCTGGAAGACCGAGTCGGCGACGGTGCCCGAGGGGCTCGTGCGGATGTCGGTCGGGATCGAGGACGTCGACGACCTCTGGGACGACCTCGCCCAGGCGCTGGACCGGCTCGAGAGCTAGTTCTCCGGGCTGACCGGGCTCACCACCAGCGCGGACCCGCCACCGCGCCTCCACGGCTCGGCGGTCGAGGTCAGCAGGCCGTCGGGGCCGATCTCGACCGCGGTGGCCGCGCCGAGCTCGGCGGTCGGGGCGAAGCTGTGCCCCAGCGACGTCAGCGGACCTCCGTAGGCCTCGATGAACGCCGGCTCGGCACCCGTGCTCGCCGCGTTGCGCTGCGAGACCCGCGGCGCCGCCATCGCCTCGGGCAGGGTCCGGTCGCGCGCGTACCGCTCGATGAGGATCTGGAGCACCGTGGTGATGATCGTCGAGCCGCCCGGCGACCCGACCGCCAGCACGGGCCGGCCGTCGGAGAGGACGATCGTGGGTGACATCGAGCTGCGCGGGCGCTTGTTGGGCTCGATCCGGTTGGGATCATCGGCCCGGTAGGTCGTCGAGAAGTCGGTCAGCTCGTTGTTGAGGATGAAGCCGCGGCCGGGCACGGTGATCCCCGATCCTCCGGTCTGCTCGATGGTCAGGGTGTATTCGACGACGTTGCCCCAACGGTCGACCACGGTGAGGTTGGTGGTCTCGAGGTTCTCGGTGTCCCTCGTGGTCTCCCCCGCGCCTGCCGCGCCGTCGCAGACCCCGTCGAAGTCGTACGCGTCCCCGGCCGCCACCGGCTTGGGCCGGGCCGCCGCCGGGTCGATCCCGCAGGCCCGCTCGGCGGCGAAGGTGTCGTCGAGGAGTGCCTCGACGGGTACGTCGACGTGGTCGGGGTCGCCGAGGTAGGCGCCCCTGTCGGCGAAGGCGATCGCGCTCGCCTCGAGCAGGTGGTGGTAGGCCTCGGTGTTGCTCATCCCGGCCAGCTCGTAGCGCTCCAGGATGTTGAGCGCCTCGCCCACCGTGGTGCCTCCCGAGGACGGCGGCGCCATCCCGTAGACCTCCAGGTCCTGGTAGGTCGAGCGGGTCGGCTCGCGGTCGGGGGCGGTGTAGGCGGCGAGGTCCTCGGTGGTCACCCAGCCGGCCGGAACCGGCAGGTCGGTGTCGTCGGTCTTCGGCGGCTCGGCGACCGTCTTGGCGATCTGCGCGGCCAGCGGGCCGCGGTAGAAGGCCTTCACGCCCTTGCGGCCGAGCAGATCGTAGGTGGCGGCGAGGTCGGGGTTGCGGAACCGGCTCCCGACCTCGGGCGCCGATCCTCCGGGAAGAAATAGTTCCGCGGTGGAATCGATCGCTGCGAAACGTTCCGCGTTGTCGACGGTCTGCTGGCGGAAGGTCTCGTCGACGACGAAGCCCAGACGGGCCAGCTTGGCGGCCGGCCGGAGCGAATCGGCGAGCGAGCGCGTACCCCACTTTCGAAGCGCCTTGTCCCAGGTCAGCGGGGTGCCGGGCACGCCGACCGAGGCACCGCTGGTGACCATGTCCGGGAAGAACGGGTACTCCTTCCCGGTCTCGGGGTCGATGAACGCGTCGTGCGGCATCGCGGCCGGCGACGTCTCCCGTCCGTCGATCGTCTCGACCTTGCCGGTGCGCGCGGAGTAGTGCACGAAGAAGCCGCCCCCGCCGATCCCGGCCGAGTAGGGCTCGGTGACACCGAGCACCGCGGCCGCCGCGACCGCGGCGTCGGCCGCGTTGCCACCTTTGCGCAGCACCTCGAGCCCGACCCGGCTCGCGTCGGCGTCGACGCTCGCCACCGCGCCGCCGTACCCGACCGCGGTGGGCACCTTCGGTGGCGGCGCCAGCCTGTCTTCCGGGGCGGCGGCCGCCCCGGCGTACGGGACCAGGGTGGCCAGCGCGAGCGCGCCTCCGGTCAGTGTGGCGACAACTGCAGAGCGGCGTCCGAGCATGGCGATCTCCCAGAGATTGACGGCTCGTCGAACGTACTACTTCGCCGCCGACCTCGAATTACGTTCTGAAATTCCTTAATTAGTAAGGGTTGCTTACAAACAAACTGACTGCCACCATCGAATGGCGATTCGGGCGCCTGGTGCCCGAGCCAGCCATCACCTCGGAGGTGTCACCATGCATGTCGCCTTGCCCCCTCGAAGATCACGCCGGATCCTCGGCGCGCTCATCGGCGCACTCGCCGGAGCGCTCGCCCTCACCGGCACACTCGCCCTCACCAGCACTCCGTCCAGCGCATCGCTGAAGACGGCCGCCGCGGAGCCGACCGCGATCAACGGCTACCGCAACGTCGGCTACTTCGTGCAGTGGGGCGTCTACGGCCGTGCGTTCAAGCTCAAGCAGCTGGAGACGTCCGGGGTCGCGAACGACCTCACCCATCTCAACTACGCCTTCGGCAACATCCACCACCAGACGCTGACCTGCTTCGAGGCCAACAAGGCCCAGGGCGAGGGACCCAACGGCTCCGACGGCGCCGGTGACGCCTACGCCGACTACGGGATGTCGTACGCAGCCGACGCCTCCGTCTCCGGCACCGCCGACACCTGGGACCAGCCCCTGGCCGGCTCCTTCAACCAGCTCAAGCAGCTCAAGGCGAAGCACCCCGACCTGAAGGTCCTGCTCTCGCTGGGCGGCTGGACCTGGTCCAAGAACTTCTCCCTCGCTGCGGCAACCCCGGAGTCGCGACGCAAGTTCGTCTCCTCCTGCATCGACCTCTACATCAAGGGCAACCTGCCGGTCATCGACGGCCGCGGTGGCACCGGAGCGGCCGCCGGCGTCTTCGACGGCTTCGACATCGACTGGGAGTGGCCGGGCTCGCCCAACGGCAACACCGGCAACCATGTCGACCCGGTCAACGACCGCGCCAACTTCAAGGCGCTCCTGGCCGAGTTCCGCTCCCAGCTGGACGCCGTCGGCTCGACCACTGGCAAGGACTATCAGCTCTCGGCGTTCCTCCCGGCCAACCCGCAAGACATCGAGGCCGGCGGCTGGAACGACCCGGCGATCTTCGACTCCCTCGACTTCGGCAACATCCAGGGCTATGACCTGTGGGGTGCCTGGGACCCGACGCTGACCGGACACCAGGGCAACCTCTACCCCGATCCCGCCGACCCCCGCCCCGACGGCAAGCGGTTCAGCGTGGACGAGTCGGTCAGCGAGTACCTCGACGCCGGCGTCTCACCGGCCCAGCTCGGCCTGGGCATGGCGGCGTACGGCCGCGGTTGGCAGGGGGCCAGCTCGGCCGACGCGTGGGGTCCGGCGACCGCCGCGGCACCAGGGACGTACGAGGCGGGCAACGAGGACTACGACAAGCTCAAGTCCCGCGGCACCGACCACTACGACGCCGCGGTCGGCGCCGCGTGGCGCTACGACGGCAACCAGTGGTGGAGCTACGACAACACTCGGACGATCGCCCAGAAGGCTTCCTACGCCATCTCCAAGGGCCTCGGCGGAGGCATGTGGTGGGAGCTGTCCGGTGACCGCCAGGGCGAGCTGATCGGCACCTTCGCCGACGCCATGCGCAACGGCACCGGCGGCCCGGTCGAGGAACCGGACCCGACCGACCCGCCGACCGAGGAGCCCACGGACCCGCCCACCGATCCCCCGACGGACCCGCCGACCGGGGCCGCCGCGTGGTCGGCGACGACGGTGTACGTCGCCGGTGACCGCGCCACCTACGGCGGTCACCTCTGGGAGGCCAAGTGGTGGACCCAGGGCAACACCCCCGGCACCGAGGAGTGGGGCCCCTGGAAGGACCTCGGCACCGCCTAGAAGACCGTCGGTCGAGCCGCCGGAGCCGCTAGGCGAAGGCGTGTCGAGACCAACACAGCTCGTACGCGACTGTGTTGGTCTCGACACCGCTCGCTACGCTCGCGGGTCTGAACGAAGTGGCCCCGACCAGCGGAGGGTCTACTCGGTCTCCGCCTTCGTCGGCCGCTCGAGCATCTCGTCCATGATCTCGCTGACGGTCTTGGCGCCGGAGACGACGTCGTCGACGTACTGCGCCAGCGGCACGTCGACACCGACCTTCGCGGCCAGCTCGCGCAGCGAGTGTGACGACTTGGCGCCCTCGGCGACCTGGTGGCTGGAGGCGAGGATGTCGGCGGTGGTCATGCCCTTGCCGAGCTTCTCCCCGAACGTACGGTTGCGGGAGAGCGGCGAGGAGCAGGTCGCGGCCAGGTCACCGAGGCCCGCCAGACCCATGAGGGTCATCGGGTTGGCGCCGAGCCGCATCGCCAGCCGCGCGGTCTCGGCCAGGCCACGGGTGATCAGTGACGCCTGGGTGTTGTCGCCGAACCCCATCCCGGCGGCCATGCCGGTGGAGATCGCGACCACGTTCTTGTAGGCCCCGCCGATCTCGCAGCCGACCACGTCGGTCGAGGTGTAGGGACGGAACGCGGGCGAGTGCACGCGCGCCTGGATCGTCTTGGCGACCTCCTCGTCGGCGCATGCCACCACACCGGCGGCGGGCTCGCGACGGATGATCTCCTTGGACAGGTTGGGTCCGCTGACAACCGCGATCCGCTCCGATCCCGCACCCGTGACGTGGGCGATCACCTCGCTCATCCGCTCGAGGGTGCCGAGCTCGACACCCTTCATCAGCGAGACCAGCGGTACGTCCTGGGGCAGGAACGGCGCCCAGTCGGTGAGGTTGGCGCGCAGCGTCTGCGACGGCGCCGCGAGGACGACCAGATCGGCGCCGTGTGCGGCCTTCTCGATGTCGTGGGTGGCGCTGATGTTGCGCGGCAGCTCGGTGCCCGGGTGGTAGTCGGGGTTCTCATGGGTGTCGTTGATCGCCGCGGCGACCTCCTCACGTCGCGCCCACATGGTCACGTCGTTACCCGCGTCGGCGAGGATGACCGAGAACGCGGTGCCCCACGAGCCCGCTCCGAAAACCGCTACCTTGCCACCCTGGCGCTCGCTCAATTGTCGTCCTTCTTCTTCGTCTTGCGGGGGTCGCCGGTCGCATTCACGCCGGCCTTTTTCGGGTCGAAGAGCTCGCTGGGCGGCTCCTCCTCCCGGATGTCGGCCACCAGGCCGACGATCGCCTTCATGATCCGGTCGGTCGCCTCGTTGACGACCTTCGGCGTGTGTTCCTGGACCTCGAGATCCTTCAGCTCCACCGGGTCGCCGATCTTCATCTGGATCATCTTGCGACCGATCAGGTGCGGCCTGAGAGAGTACGCCGGGAGCAGCTCCTGGGCTCCCCACTGTCCGACCGGGTAGACCGGGGCACCGGTCGCGAGCGCGATCCGCGCCGCACCGGACTTGCCGCGCATCGGCCAGCCGGTCGGGTCCTTGGTGATGGACCCCTCGACGTAGACGACCACGATGCTGCCCTCGTTGACGGCCTTCACGGCCGCGTCGAACGCAGACGCGCCGGCCGTCCTGTCCACGGGGATCTGTCGGGCGGCCCGCAGGAACTTGCCCAGCGGACCCTTGAACAACGCGGCCTTGGCCAGATAGCTCGGCCTACGTCCGTAGTCCCACACGATGTGCGCGGCGGTGAACGGGTCGATCTCGGAGACGTGGTTGAGCGCGAACACCGCTCCCCCGCTCTCCGGGATCTTCTCGCCGCCGACCCACTGGTGCTTGGTGGTGGCGAGAAGGACAGGCTTCACGATGCCAACAGCCACGATCCACGGCCAGCCGAGCTTGCCCTCCTGGAACTTCCGGTACTTTCCCACGCAGGGCAGGCTACCGGGCCGTCTCCGCGTGGTTGTGAGATACCTGTCAGGATCTACCTCGATGCCTGTACCTGCACCCGGTTACGTCGTACTGCTGCCCGTCAAGCCCCCGGCGCGCGGCAAGTCCCGGCTGGTCGGAATCGAGTCGCACGAACGGGCCGATCTCGCCCGCTCGTTCGCCCTCGACACCGCCGAGGCGTGTCTGGCCGCCTCCGGCGTCAGCGCGGTGCTGGTGATCACCGACGACTCCTACTTCGCCGCCGACGTCGCCCGTCTCGGCGCTGCCGTCATCCCCGACGGGGTCAGCGGGGATCTCAACGAGACCCTCGTGCAAGGAGCGCTCGAAGCCCGGCGACGCTGGCCGGGGCTCCGCCCCGCCGCCCTGTGCGGGGACCTGCCCGCTCTCCGCTCCGCCGACCTCGACGCGGCGCTGAGCGCCGCGGACGGTATCGGGGCTGCGTACGTCGAGGACGCGGCCGGCGGGGGCACCACGCTCTACACCGCGTCCCACGATCGGTTCCGGCCCTCGTTCGGGCCCGGGTCCGCCGCCGCCCATCGCGACGGCGGCGCCCATCCGCTGGAGGGCGACCTCCACTCGCTGCGCCACGACGTCGACACTCTCGAGGACCTCGAGACCGTACGCAGCCTGGGGCTCGGGCCGCGTACGACTCTCGCGTCGGTGCGCGTCGGGAGTCCCGGCTAGGAGTCGGCGGACGGCGTCTCGGACGGCGTGGCCGGGCTCGTCGCTGTCCCGCTCGCGGGAGCCTTCTTCACCGCCGGAGCCTTCTTGGCCGTCGTCTTCTTCGCCGCGGTCTTCTTCGCGGTCGTCTTCTTGGCAGCGGTCTTCTTCGCGGTCGTCTTCTTCGCGGCGGTCGTCGCCGGGATGGCCGCGGCGGCGGTCTCCGGGGTGGCCGCGCCTGCGGCGGGCTTCGTCGCCGCCGGAGCCTTCTTCGCCGGAGCCTTCTTCGCCGTCGTCTTCTTGACCGTGGTCTTCTTCGCCGCAGTGGTCTTCTTCGCCGCCGGAGCCTTCTTCGCCGCGGTCGTCTTCGTCGCGGTGCTCTTGTTGGCCGTGGTCTTCTTGGCGGCGGTCTTCTTCGCCGGCACGGGCTTCTCGTCCGGCGTCGTCTCGACCGGAGTCGCCTCGACCGTGTCGCCGGTCGGCTCGGGCTTCACGACCGGCTCGGGGGCCGGCTTGACGGGCCGCTCCACGACCGGCTCGGCGGCCTTGGCCGGCGCCTTGCGCCCTGGCCGCGGAACCTTGACCTTCGGAACGGCGGGGACCTTGAGCTTGCCGGACACCACGTCAGCGACCAGCTTCCCGGCCGTCTCCCGCACCGTGCCGACTAGTCTTCCGGCCTGTTTGCCTGCATCAGCTACTCGTTTTCTCACCACGCGATCGACCTTAGGCCATCTCCGGGACTTCCGAACATACCAACGGCATGTGAAAACGGACTGTTCACCTGATCTCTCCTGATTCCGGCGCCTCGACGTGGTTACCGTGGAGAGACTCGGGGAACGTCCGCAGCATTGCTTCGACATCGCAGCCAACGGGTGCCAGGACGAGGAAGGTACGACCATCACCGACGTGCACATCGACGAGGAGCAGCCCGCCGTGGCGCTCGAGGAGCCGCAGACCACGGTGAGACGCAGCCGCGCCGGGATCGTGTTCTCGGCCTGCATCGTCCTCGCCCTGATCGCCTCCGTGGCCTGGCTGGCCGTCCACACGACCCGGCTCGCCGAGGGGCGCACCGGCGCCAACGTACCTACGCCCGCTCCGCCCGCCCCGACGGTCCGCAACAGCGAGCCGGCGATCCCGGCGACGTACGCGGACCTGCCCGTCGGCCCCGCGACGACCCTGCCCTTCGTCGACCAGGCCGGCCGGCTCCAGCTCGGCGCGAAGCCGCAGAAGGTCTTCGGCTCCCGGATGAGCGTGGCCGCGTGGACGGTGCTGATGTACGAGCGCGCAGACAAGCCCGGCCCGGTGTGGATCGCTCGGCGCGGGTCGACCATCCAGGTCCCCGGCCTGTGGACCCAGCCGGTCCTGAGCAAGGACGGCAACCAGCTCTTCGCGCTCCAGCAGACCGGCGACGCCACCTCCGCGCTCGTCGCCGTGGACACCACGACGGGCGAGGAGACCGACCGGCTCACGCTCGAGGGCGCTCCTGCCGCCACCGCGGTGCTGGGCACCGACCGCACCCGCGCCTACTTCCGCACCGGCATCGTGCCTGCCCCGCCTGCGGCGCCCGGCAACTACGGCGAGCTCACCGTCTCCCGGCCGCCGGTGACCGCCTGGGATCCGGGCGAGGCCACCCAACGGATCTCGCTGCCGCTCGGCTACCAGCAGCTGATCCCCCTCCGCCGCGGCGTACTCCTCCACAACCCCGGCGAGTGGGAGGCCCGCTTCGCCGCCATCGAGGCCGACGGCAGCCTCACCCAGCCCGGCGTCCACGCACCGCTGCCCGGATCGGTCGCCGACTCCCCCGACGGCTCGATCGTCGCCATCGCCCGCAACCCCAGCGATCCCGGGATGATCAGCTACGGCGCCGAGCGCGGCATCGCGGTCAACATGAGCACCTCCGAGCACATCGACCTGCGCGTACCCGACTCCGTCGAGAAGGTCCACGTCGCCGGCTTCGAGTCCGACCGCAGCGTCGTCCTCTACACCGCCACCACCACCGACTCCTGGTACCTGCGCTGCTGGGTCGACACCGGCTCCTGCGACCGCGTCACCGGCTCCTCCCGAGCCGCCGACGGCCGCCAGATCCGCCTCCCCTGACCCGCCGAGGCGTCACCAGCGTCGGCCGAAAACGCACTTGTGGGCGCCGAGAGTGAACTCTCGTCGCCCACAAGTGACGTCTCGGCCGACCTACCTGACGTCTCGGCCGACGTACCTGACGCCTCGGGTGTGCTCAGGCGTGCAGGGTGACCGGCTTGAAGGAAGGCCGGGTGCTCTCGTACGCGGCGATGTCGTCATCGTGGGAGAGCGTGATGCCGATGTCGTCGAGGCCCTCGAGGAGGCGCCAGCGGGTGTAGTCGTCGATGTCGAAGGAGTCCTCGATGGCGTCGACGCCCTCGCCGGCCCGGACGGTGCGCGACTCGAGGTCCACCGTGATCTGGGCACCGGGGTTGTCGTCGAGGTAGTCCCACAGCTTCTGGACGACCTTCTCGTCGACCTTCGCGGCGAGCAGGCCGGCCTTGCCGGAGTTGCCGCGGAAGATGTCGCCGAAGCGGCTCGAGATGACGACGCGGAAGCCGTAGTCCATCAGCGCCCAGACGGCGTGCTCACGCGAGCTCCCCGTCCCGAAGTCGGGGCCGGCCACGAGCACGGAGGCCCCGGCGTACGCCTCGTTGTTGAGCACGAAGGTCGGGTCGTTGCGCCAGGCCGCGAAGAGGCCGTCCTCGAAGCCGGTGCGGGTGACCCGCTTGAGGTAGACCGCGGGGATGATCTGGTCGGTGTCGACGTTGCTGCGGCGCAGGGGTACGCCGGCGCCGGTGTGGGTCGTGAACTTGTCCATTGAGATCAGGCCTCCACGAGAGTCAGGTCGGCGGGCGAGGAGAGGGTGCCGCGTACGGCGGTGGCGGCGGCCACCTCCGGCGAGACCAGGTGGGTGCGACCGCCCTTGCCCTGGCGACCCTCGAAGTTGCGGTTGGAGGTGGAGGCCGAGCGCTCGCCGGGGGCGAGGGTGTCGGGGTTCATGCCCAGGCACATCGAGCAGCCCGCGCCGCGCCACTCGGCGCCGGCGTCGAGGAAGATCTTGTGCAGGCCCTCCTCCTCGGCCTGGAGACGCACCTTGGCCGAGCCGGGGACGACCAGGAAGCGGGTGCCCTCGGCGACGTGGTGGCCCTGGATGATGTCGGCGGCCGTACGCAGGTCCTCCATGCGTCCGTTGGTGCAGGAGCCGAGGAAGACGGTGTCGATGTGCACCTCGCGCATCGGGGTGCCGGCCTCGAGACCCATGTAGGTCAGGGCCTTCTCCGCCGCGATCTTGGCGTCGGCGTCCTCGAAGTCGTCGGGGCTCGGGACGGCGGCGCCCAGCGGGACCCCCTGGCCCGGGTTGGTGCCCCAGGTGACGAACGGGGTGACCTCGGCGGCGTCGAGGACGATCTCCTTGTCGAAGACCGCGTCCTCGTCGGTGACCAGGGACGTCCAGTGCGCGACGGCCTGGTCCCAGTCGGCGCCCTTGGGGGCCTCGGGCTTGTCCTTGATGTAGGCGAAGGTGGTCTCGTCGGGGGCGATCATGCCCGCCTTGGCGCCCCACTCGATCGACATGTTGCAGATCGTCATCCGGGCCTCCATGGAGAGCTCCCGGATGGCCTCGCCGCGATACTCGACGATGTAGCCCTGGCCACCGCCGGTGCCGGTCTTGGAGATCAGGGTGAGGATCAGGTCCTTGGCGCTGACGCCCTCAGGCAGGGTGCCGTTGACGGTGACAGCCATGGTCTTGGGCT
Source organism: Nocardioides sp. NPDC057577 (assembly GCF_042801335.1). NCBI lineage: Bacteria > Bacillati > Actinomycetota > Actinomycetes > Propionibacteriales > Nocardioidaceae > Nocardioides > Nocardioides sp. NPDC057577. Next base: position 14,584 of record NZ_JBHVGB010000096.1, read on the forward strand.
TGTCCTGCATCAGCGTCTGGGTCGCCAGCACGTGCTCGACCTCGGAGGTGCCGATGCCGAACGCGATCGCGCCGAACGCGCCGTGCGTGGAGGTGTGCGAGTCACCGCAGACGATGGTCATGCCCGGCTGGGTGAGCCCCAGCTGCGGGCCGACGACGTGCACGATCCCCTGCTCGGCGTCGCCGAGCGGGTGAAGACGTACGCCGAACTCCTCGGCGTTCTTGCGCAGCGTCTCGACCTGGGTGCGGCTGACCGGGTCAGCGATCGGCTTGTCCCAGTCGAGGGTCGGGACGTTGTGGTCCTCGGTGGCGATGGTGAGGTCGGGGCGGCGCACCCTACGGTTGGAGAGGCGCAGGCCCTCGAAGGCCTGCGGACTCGTCACCTCGTGGATGAGGTGAAGGTCGATGTAGAGGAGATCGGGCTCTCCCGCGGTCGACCGGACGACATGCTCGTCCCACACCTTCTCCGACAAGGTCCTGCCCATGACACTTCTCCATCTGGCATCTTTGGTCTGTAGTGGCCGGTGGCGGGTTATGCGCGCTGAGGTCGCAATGTCAGATCCGCCACTTCCATTCTGCTTCTCCGAGCCTAACGTTGCATCTCAGGTTCTGAGAAGTTAGTCTTGCGATATGGACAGTTCCAGCGGTGTGGGCGTGCTCGACAAGGCCGCCCTTGTGCTCACAGCTCTCGAATCCGGCCCGGCGACCCTGGCTGGCCTGGTGGCCGGGACGGGTCTCGCCCGTCCGACCGCGCACCGTCTGGCGGTCGCGCTCGAGCACCACCGTCTGGTCGCCCGCGACATGCAGGGCCGTTTCGTCCTCGGTCCGCGCCTGGCCGAGCTCTCCGCCGCTGCCGGCGAGGACCGGCTGCTGGCCACCGCCGGGCCCGTCCTGGCGCGTCTGCGCGACATCACCGGTGAGTCGGCGCAGCTGTGGCGTCGCCAGGGCGACTTCCGTGTCTGCGTCGCCGCCGCCGAGCGCCCCTCCGGCCTCCGCGACACCATCCCCGTCGGCTCGCAGCTGACGATGCGCGCCGGGTCGGCTGCCCAAATACTGATCGCATGGGAGGACCCCGAGCGCCTCCACCGTGGCCTGCAGAACGCCGCCTTCTCCGCCGCCGCCCTCTCCGGCATCCGCCGCCGCGGCTGGGCGCAGTCGATCGGCGAGCGCGAGGCCGGTGTCGCCTCGGTGTCGGCCCCCGTCCGCTCCCCCGGCGGCAAGGTCATCGCCGCCGTCTCCGTCTCCGGCCCCCTCGAGCGCCTCACCCGCCAGCCCGGCAAGATGCACGCTCCCGCCGTCCTCGCCGCCGCCGACCGACTCTCGGAGTCGCTGCGGCGGGCGGCTGCCGAGTAGCGGCGCGCCGGATGCTCACCGAGGTAACTCGGTGAGCGCGCACTTCCTTCGCGGAACTCCACGAGGGAAGCGTCACCCGGCCGAGGTACCTCGGTGAGCATTCAGTCGCAGATCTCCCGAACCGCCTCACGCACGGCCCTGAAGTCCTCGGCCCGCGTCTGATCCTCGGACAACCCGACGATCACCGCCACCTGGTAGTCCTCGAAGAGCCGGGGCCGGGCATCCTCGAGGTCGCCGGCCACCAGCACGACGACCCCGGCCGCGGTGCTCTCGGCGAACCGCACCGACCAGGTCGGCTGCTGGAGCCCGCCGACACGTTCGATCGTGTCCTTCGCCTCGTCGCTCGACACGTCCTGGTCGCATCTCACCTGGCCGTTGACCAGCAGCTCGTGCTCCCCCATGCCCTGGCCCATGCTCCGGCTCTCACCGGTCGCGGGCTCCACAGGCTCCGCAGGCGAACCCGGCCCCGCAGGTTCCGCGACGCCCTCCCCGCACCCGGCGAGGGCGGCCGCCAGCGCCACGGCCGCCACCGACGTACGCCACATCTGCGGTCTCGGCATCAGAAGAGCGCACCGCTCTCCAGGCCCAGCAGCGTCGTCTTGCGGTCCAGGCCACCGGCGTAGCCGGTCAGGGAGCCGTCCGCACCGACGACACGGTGACAGGGGATGACGATCGGGATCGGGTTCTTGCCGTTGGCGAGCCCGACGGCGCGCGCGCCATGGCCGGTCAGCGAGAGGCGGCCGGCGATCTGGCCGTAGGAGCAGGTCGTGCCGTACTCGATCTGCTGCAGCTGCTCCCAGACCCGCGCCTGGAAGGCGGTGCCGGAGGGCGCCAGCGGGAGATCGAAGGTGGTCCGGTCACCGGCGAAGTACTCGGCGAGCTGCCGGGCACACTCCAGCAGCAGCGGTTCCGAGTCGGACCGCTCCCCGAGCACCCGGCCGTTGGCGTAGTCGGCCGGCATGAAGTCGATCGCGGTGATCGCGCCGTCGTGCGCGACCAGCCGGAGCTCGCCGACGGGCGAGTCGATGATGGTCCACATCAGAGTTCCTCCAAGGCAGTCAGTGAAGTCCACAGGTAGAGCAGGGCGTACGAGCGCCACGGCCGCCACCCGGCGACGTCCGCCGCGGGCGCACCGAGCACTTCCAGCGCTCGTCTGATGCCGACATCGGTCGGCAGGAAGACATCGGGATGGCCGAGCGCGCGCAGCGCGACGTAGTCGGCGGTCCAGGGACCGACGCCCGGCAGGCCGAGCAGCTGCTCGTGCACGACGTCACGGTCGGTGCCACGGTCCAGCTGGAGCTCGCCGGAGGCGAGCGCCGCCGCCAGACCGGTGACCGCACGCCCACGCGAGCGCGGCATCGGCATGCCGGCCGGGTCGGCGGCGGCGAGGGCGTCCGCGGACGGGAACAGATGGGTGAGTCCGTCGATGTCGGTCGCGATCGGTCGGCCGTGCTCGGCGACGATCCCCGCCAGCACGGTGCGCGCCCCGGCGACCGAGACCTGCTGCCCCACGATCGTACGCAGCGCCAGCTCGCCCCCGTCGACGGTGCCCGGCACCCGGAGCCCCGGCAGCGCCAGGGCCAGCGGGCCGATCACCTCGTCCCCGACGAAGACGTCGCCGACCGCGCGCGGGTCGCAGTCGGCGTCGAGCAGCCGGCGGGCGCGCTCGACGGCTGCGGTGGTGTCGCGCAGGTCGGCGAGCTTGAAGGTCGCGTGGACGAAGCCGGTCTCGCCCTCAGGGATGTCGGCGAGCTCGAGACGCAGCGTGCCCGGCCCGTTGGGCAGGTCGAGGGTGCGGGCGAACCATCGCCGCCCGTCGTCGACCCCGGCGACCTCGACCCCTGGCACCAGGTGGTCGCGCAGGAACACATGCAGCGCTCGGCCGGCGAACGGCGTACGGACGGCGAGTCGCAGCGCGATCGTCCCGTCGGCTCGGCGCCGCGAGCCGCGGCGGCCGCGGAGCTCGGTCGGCGAGGCCGCATAGACCTCGCGGACGGTGTCGTTGAACTGACGTACGCTCGAGAAGCCGGCCGCGAAGGCGATGTCCGCGAAGCCGAGCTCGGTGGTCTCCACCAGCGTCCGGGCGGTCTGCGCGCGGCGCGCCCTGGCCAGCGCCAGGGGACCGGCGCCGAGCTCGGTGGTCAGCAGCCGGGTGAGGTGGCGTGGCGAGTAGCCGACCCGACGCGCGAGCCCCTCGACGCCTTCCCTGTCGACGACGCCGTCGGCGATCAGCCGCATCGCGCGCCCGGCCAGGGTCGCGGCCACGTCCCACTCCGGGCTGCCCGGGGTGGCGTCGGGACGGCAGCGCTTGCAGGCCCGGTAGCCGGCGGCCTGAGCAGCCGCGGCGGTCCGGTGGAAGGAGACGTTCACCAGCGCCGGGGTCCGCGCCGGGCACGAGGGCCGGCAGTAGATCCCGGTCGAGGCGACCGCCGTGTAGAAGATGCCGTCGAAGCGCCGGTCGCGCGAACGAACAGCGCGGTAGCACGATTCGAAGTCGAGTCCGTTCACGCTCGTCGTCCCATCCATGTCCACCATGTTGCCGCGTTCGGAACGAAATTACGCGCGGTTTTCGGACAGTGCCTTCCTCATGGTTTCACAATGCCGTTACCTGAAGCAGCAACCTCTCGGCTCACTGGCGCGTACAACCTGTGTGGGCTGCACACGCAGACGGTCTGCTCAGGCGGACGGTGAGGGAGGGTGATGGGGACCGAGACGAGGTCGGGGACACGTACGGTCGTGCTCACCGTCGTGGTCACGATGCTGTTCCTGGCGGTCGGCACCGGGATCGGCACGTGGGCGTTCTACGACCACCTCAACCGCAACCTCGGCTCCGGGGGCGACATCAACCACCTCCTCGACGAGCCGCAGGACGAGGACGAGGGTCCCAAGCAGCCGCTCAACATCTTGATCCTCGGTACCGACGCACGTGACTGCGACGGGTGCTCGATCGACGGAGAGGGTGGCTCCGGTGGGTCCGACAGCACGATCCTGCTGCACGTCTCCGCCGACCGGACCTCGGCCTACGGGGTCTCGATCCCCCGCGACGCGCTCGTCGACCGGCCGGAGTGCACCGCCGCGGACGGCACCACGATCCCCGAGGCGAGCGGCGTGATGTGGAACGAGGCGTACTCCCTGGGCGGCCCGATCTGCACCGCTCGCCAGACCGAGCTGCTCACCGGGATCCCGATCGACCACTACCTCGCGCTCGACTTCGCCGGCTTCCGCGGCATGGTCGACGCCGTCGGCGGCGTCACGATCTGCATCCCGGAGGCGATCGACGACGAGGAGCACAACATCTTCCTGCCTGCCGGCACCCACAACCTGCGCGGCAAGCAAGCCCTCGACTACGTACGCAACCGCTCCTCCACCCCCAACGCCGACCTCGGCCGGATGCGGCGTCAGCAGTACTTCCTCACCGCCCTGGCCACCAAGGTCCTCTCCGCAGGCACACTGACCCGCCCGCAGCGCCTGGCCACGTTCGCCACCGAGCTGTCCAAGTCGATCACCACGGACATCGGCTCCGTGGCCGGCCTGGTCGATCTGGCCGCCGAGATGCGCGACCTCGATCCCTCGAGCATCGAGTTCGAGACCGTGCCCAACCGGGCCTACCCCACCGGCGACCCCAACTGGGGCCGTCTCGAGATCCTGCCGGAGGCCGACGAGCTGTGGCAGCGGATGCTCGACGACCGTCCGCTGCACGAGGCCACGGCCTCGGCCGCCCCTTCGCCGACGGCCCCCGCCACACCGGGAGATCCCGAGGTCAGCGCCTCACCGGAAGAGGTGCCGGCCGACTCCGTGAGCCCCGAGGACCAGGAGAAGGACGCCGCCGACAACGGCCTGTGCGCACCCGCGTGAATGTGATGTGATCCACTCTGGTCATGACCAACACCACGGTTCCCGTCGGGGTCGGCGCGCTCACCTTCGATCAGGTGGTCGCCGTCGCCCGTCACAACACCCCCATCACCCTGACCGACGAGTCGCTGACCGCGATGGCCACGAGCCGCGAGCTCATCGAGTCCCTGGCTCATGACACCCGTCCCCACTACGGCATCTCGACCGGTTTCGGCGCTCTGGCCAACACCTCGATCCCGCCCGAGCACCGCGCGCAGCTGCAGGCCTCTCTGGTCCGTTCGCACGCGGCCTCCTCGGGCGCGGAGATCGAGAAGGAGGTCGTACGCGGCCTCATGCTGCTGCGCCTCTCGACCCTCGCCACGGGGCGGACGGGCGTGCGCCCCGAGGTCGCCCAGACGTACGCAGCGCTCCTGAACGCCCAGATCACCCCGGTGATCGGTGAGTACGGCTCGCTCGGCTGCTCCGGCGACCTGGCCCCGCTGGCCCACTGCGCGCTCGCGGCGATGGGTGAGGGCGAGGTACGCGACGCCGACGGCGACCTCGTTCCCGCGGCCGACGCGCTGGCGGCCGCCGGGATCGACCCGGTGCGGCTGCGCGAGAAGGAGGGGCTGGCGCTGATCAACGGCACCGACGGGATGCTGGCGATGCTGATCCTGGCGCTGGCCGACCTCGACGACCTGGTGGCCACCGCCGATATCGCCGGAGCGCTCAGCATCGAGGGGCTCCAGGGCACCGACAGCGTGTTCGCCTCCGATCTGCAGGAGCTGCGTCCGCACCCCGGCCAGGCGACCTCGGCCGCCAACATCCGCGCCGTCCTCACGGGCAGCGGCATCGTCGCCGACCACCGCGGCACCGGGTTCACCCGGGTGCAGGACGCCTACTCGCTGCGCTGCGCGCCCCAGGTCCACGGCGCGGTGCGCGACACCATGGCCCACGCGGCGCGGGTGGCCGAGGTCGAGCTCGCCAGCGCGGTCGACAACCCGGTGGTCACCCTCGACGGCCGGGTCGAGTCCAACGGCAACTTCCACGGCGCACCGGTCGGCTACGTACTCGACTTCCTGGCCATCGCCACCGCGGACCTCGCCTCCATCTCGGAGCGCCGCACCGACCGCTTCCTCGACAAGTCGCGCAACCACGGGCTGCCGCCGTTCCTCGCCCACGACCCTGGGGTCGACTCCGGGCACATGATCGCGCAGTACACGCAGGCCGGGATCGTCTCCGACCTCAAGCGGCTCGCCGTCCCGGCGAGCGTCGACTCCATCCCCACCTCCGCGATGCAGGAGGACCACGTCTCGATGGGCTGGAACGCCGCCCGCAAGCTGCGCCGCGCGATCTCCGGGGCTCGGCAGGTCATCGCCATCGAGATCCTCACCGCCGCCCGCGCGATCGACATGCGCGCGCCCGAGCGTCCCGGCGCCGTCGGCGCCGCGCTGGTCGCGCAGGTCCGCGAGCTGGTCCCGCCGCCGGGTCCGGACCGGTTCCTGGCACCCGACATCAGGGCGGTCGTGGGCCTCGTCGCCACCGGCGCGCTCCTGGACAAGGCGCGCACCCTCGCCGACATCCGCTG
>NZ_JBHVGB010000097.1:0-21268 GCF_042801335.1 Nocardioides sp. NPDC057577
CGCGGGGGCGCGTTTGTACCGGGTGCCCAACCACGCGCACTGAACAACCGCCCCGACTCGACGGAAAACCCGGCGCAAGCCAGGCCGCGAAGAAGAGGGCCGCACGGATGCCGTGCGGCCCTCTTGTCTACTTCCCGTCCTTCTCCAGCTGCTTGGGCAGATGCCCGACCGACTTCACGTAATAGTTGGCCGCGCGGCGCTGGGCGAACATCCGCGCGAGCGCGACGGTGGCGCCGGTCGCAGCCGACCAGAGCACAGCCTCCACGAGGCGTACGTCGGGGTCGGCGGGGTTGGCCGGTGGTTTGCGTCCGGTGGACGCCTTCCAGCCGGTGGAGAGGACCTTGTTGGTGACCTTGGCGGCCCCGATTCCGCTGACGAGGGCCATGATTGCCCAGACCTTGTCAGCCTTGTCGGCTTTGTCAGCCTTGGTGGACTTGGACATGTCTCGAGCCTAGGCCATGGCCGGCGGGTTGCCGCTCAGAGACTCGCTCGGAGGGCGTTGACCGTCTTCGCGAGCGCGACCGGGTGGCGGGTGAAGAGCAGCCAGTAGGGCGCCGGGTCGGCCGGGTCGTCGATGGTGACCCGCACCGCGCGCTTGAGGTAGGGACGAAGAAGCAGGTACGCCCTGGCGTCGGCGTCTCGCCCCGCCAGGTGATGTGCCTCGGTCTCGTCGAGAGCGACCGCCTCGCCGAGGAAGCGCGCCTCGATCCGGGCGGGCCCAGCGCGCAGGACGCCGTCGGCGATCGTGATCCTGGCGTTGCCGAAGACGATCATGGCGAGCGCGAACAGGCCGCCGATCGCCGCGGTGATGCCCCAGGCGAGCGCGGCCGGTACCCACAGGATGACCGCGATCCACAGGGTCGCCAGGAACATCACGCCCTGGACCCACCACCGCAGCGGCACGGTCAGTCGCTCGTCGTACGCCGGGGTGCTCACGGTTCGTGAGTTTTTCACGTCGGTCAAGCCAGTCACGAATCGGGTGAGCCGTCAAGCATCTAAGGTGCGGGTTGTGTCTGATCTCGAAGTTGCCCTGGTCCGTCTCGACGCCGAGCTGCCGCCACCTGCCTACGCCCACCCGGGCGATGCCGGAGCCGACCTGCGGACGACCGTGGATGTGACCCTGAAGCCGGGGGAGCGCGCCCTGGTGCCGACCGGCATCGCGATGGCGCTGCCGCAGGGGTACGTCGGCCTGGTGCACCCGCGCTCCGGCCTGGCCGCCAAGCATGGGCTGTCCATCGTCAACGCCCCCGGCACCGTCGACGCCGGCTATCGCGGCGAGGTGAAGGTGGCGCTGATCAACCTCGACCCTGTCGAGGCGATCGAGCTGCGCCGCGGTGACCGGGTCGCCCAGCTGGTGATCCAGCGTGTCGAGCAGGCTCGTTTCATCGAGGTCTCCGAGTTGCCCGACTCCGTTCGTGGAGACGGGGGATACGGTTCTACAGGGGGCTTCTCCAACCGCTGAGGGATCAGTGTTAGATAGGTCTCCTCAGAGAATCACCGCAACCTGAAAGCAGATGGTCGTGAAGTTCCGTCGCAAGTCCACGCCCTCCCACCGGGGAGAGCCATCTGCACCGGTCGAGGACGGGCCGATGGCCCCCGAGCGGCCGGTGCCGGCGGCGCCCGAGGTCGGGCCGTTCGACATCGACTCCGTCCCCGACGGGCTGATCACCGGTGACTGGGTCGACCTCGGTTCGATGATGCTCGCCCCTGCGCCGGGCAAGGAGCTGCGCCTGCAGGTGGATGAGAAGTCCGGGCAGATCGCGGCCGTGATGCTGACCGCCGAGGACGGCGCCATGGAGCTGCGCGCCTTCGCCGCGCCCCGCAACGGCGACCTGTGGACCGAGTCGCTGCCGATGCTGCGCGACGACGTCCAGCAGCGCGGTGGCGCGACCGCCGACCTGGCGGGCCCGTGGGGCACCGAGCTGATCACCCAGATGAAGGTCAAGCTGCCCGACGGCCAGCCGGCCGTCCAGCAGACTCGCATCATCGGCGTCAACGGCCCGCGCTGGATGCTGCGCGCCACCATGATGGGCCGCCCCGCGATGGAGCCGACCGCCGGCAAGGAGTGGGAGAAGCTCCTCGAGCGGGTCGTCGTGCGCCGCGGTGAGGGGGCCAAGCCCAAGGGCGAGGCGCTCGAGGTGAAGCTGCCGCCCAACGCGCGTCGCGTGGAGAAGTGAGCCAGTAGTGTCCAAGGGCCGGCTGCGCGCGAAGCTCAGTGAGTGGGCGAACACCGCCTCGATCGACGCGAGCGAGATCCGGGCGGCGCACGTCGCCAAGGATGTCGCCTCGATCGCCGACGCGCCCGACCGTGAGCCCGTGCGACTGCGGGGGACGTTGCGTACGATCACGCTGCGGCCCCGCGGCGGTGTCCCGGCGCTGGAGGCCGAGCTGTTCGACGGCTCCGGCACCCTGACGCTCATCTGGCTGGGACGTCGGCGCATCGCCGGGATCAGCCCGGGCCGATCCCTGCAGGTGCAGGGCCGTATCGGCCGCACCAATGGCCAACGCATCATGTTCAACCCACGCTACGAGCTGATACCGGACCCCAACGAGTGAGCCAACCACACGTGAGCCCCACCTCTGAGACCCCCGCCGACGACGGCCAGGGCGGCGAGCACGACCACAACCATCCGACGGTCGACACCGTCGAGGCGGTCGTACGTCGCCAGATGTCCGCCGGGCTGGGAGGCGTGCGCGGGATGCTCGAGGCCGGCGTCCCCGGCCTCGTCTTCACCATCGCCTGGCTGGTGTTCAAGGACCTCAAGGTCGCGCTGATCGCCTCGGCCGCGACCGCGGCGGTCTTTCTGCTGGTCCGGCTCGTGCAGCGCTCGAGCCTGCAGTACGTCGGCAACGCCATCTTCGGCATCCTCATTGGCTTCGCGGTGGTGCGGCTGGCCCAGTCCATGGGCGGCACGGCCGAGGAGCAGGCGCTGGCCTACTTCCTGCCCGGCATCCTGATCAGCCTCGCCTACACCGTCGTGGTCGGCGGTCTGTGCCTGATCGGCTGGCCGATCTTCGGCTTCTTCATCGGCGTCGCCAGCGGCGATCCGCTCGAGTGGCACCAGGACAAGCAGATCGTGAAGCTGTGCTCGCGGCTCACCTGGCTGTTCCTGGCTCCCGGGGCGATCGGCGCCGCCATCCAGGGCCCGATCTGGTTCCTTGCCTGGAGTGGTGCGATCGACCGCGACTGGGCGATCCTCGCTCTCGGCATCCTCCGCACCGGCCTCGGCTGGGTGCTGCGGATCGCCTGCTACGGCACCATGATCTGGCTCCTCGCCCGCAACCACACGCCGGTCCAGGGCCGCCCCCAGGACGCCTGAGCCGGATGGAGCTCCGGGTGGTGAGGCCGACGCGTGGAAGCGTGTGGCTCTCCCTGCTCGCCGCGCTCGAGATCATGACCGGTGCGGCCCTTGCCCACCTGGCCGCGGGCGGCACGCTGCCGAGCGCGGGCTGGCTCGCCGCCGCGGCCCTGGCCGTCTTCGGGACCGGTGTCGTGGTGCTGCAGCGCCGGGTCGGTCTGTTGGCCGGTGCCGTCCTGGCAGGCCTGTCCCAGTTGGGTCTCCACGAGGTGTTCGCGGCGTTCGCCGCGGCCCCCGGCACCGAGCACCACCACGCTGTCGGCAGTTCGCTCGGTTCCGCCGACGGCGCCGCGATGCTCCTGGCCCACGCCTGTGCCGCGGTGCTCTCGGTCGTCGTCTGGGTGCTGCACCGCAGAGCCCTCGCCGTGGCCGTACGCCGCCTCCCGATCCCACGGGTCGCGCCCGCCGGCCGCCTCCTCGCCGAGGTCCGGCAGTTCGTCCCTCGACCGGCCCTGTGGGCCCATGTCTCTCCGCGAAGGGGACCGCCGAGGCCGGCCGGCCTCTGACGTCCCACACGCAAGCACCACCGGGTGACCCCCGGTGGTAGTCGTGCGTACCCCGAGTTCGCGAGAAGAGAAGCATCGGATGACTGTTCCCACCCAACTCAATACCGAGACGGCCGAGACGGCCGAGACGCCGAGCGAGCCACAGGCCGACTACTGGGCCGACCATCAGGTCGGCTGGTGGCCGACGATCCGCCCGCTCGTGCTCCGGCTGCACTTCTACGCCGGGGTGCTCGTCGCCCCGTTCATCCTGGTCGCCTCGGTGACCGGGCTGCTCTACACGATCGCCCCGCAGGTCGAGCAGATCGCCTATCACGACCTGACGCATGTGACCCCGGCAGGCGGGACGGTCCCGCTCGCCGAGCAGGTCACCGCCGCCCGGTCGAGCCACCCCGGCGGCGAGATCCTCCGGGTCGACGTCTCGGAGGCCGCCGACCGCAGCACCCGGGTGGTCTTCACCGACGAGAGCGTCCCGGCCGACTACGCGATGTCGGTCTTCGTCAACCCCTACACCGCCGGCGTTGAGGGCCAGGTACGCAGCTACGGACAGTGGCTCGGCTTCCGGGCGTGGCTCGACGAGCTGCACCGCAACCTCCACCTGGGCGCCTTCGGCCGGCACTACAGCGAGCTGGCCGCCAGCTGGCTGTGGGTAGTCGCCCTGGGCGGCCTGATGCTGTGGTTCGGCCGGCGGCGCCGTGACCGGCGGCTCCGCCGGCTGGTCGTCCCCGACAGGGAGGCCACGGGACGTGCTCGGGTGATGTCCTGGCACGCCGTCATCGGCGTCTGGCTGCTGCTGGGCGTGCTGGCCCTGTCGGTCTCCGGGCTGACCTGGTCACGCTTCGCCGGTGCGAACATCGGCGAGGTGCGTACGGCACTGTCATGGACCGAGCCCACGCCGGCCACGTCGTTGCAGACCGACGCGGCGGCGACCGAGCACGCCCACCACGGCTCGTCGGGCGCTGCCGAGTCCGACGACCCGGATGCGGTCTTCTCCGAGGGCGCCGGCATCGACGGCGTACTCGACGCCGCGCGGGAGGCCGGCCTGGGTGACCCTCTCTACCTGGTGCCGCCGGCCGAGCCGGGCAGCGCTTGGACGGCCGCCGAGAACAAGCGCGACTGGCCGACCCGCTACGACGCGATCAGCGTCGACCCGAAGACCGGCGAGATGGTGGACCGGGTCGACTTCGCCGACTGGCCGCTGATGGCCAAGCTGACCGACTGGGTCATCGGCGCGCACATGGGCATCCTGTTCGGCGTCCTCAACCAGCTGGCACTGGCGGTGCTGGCGCTCGGGCTGATCCTCGCCACCGTGCTCGGCTACCGGATGTGGTGGCTGCGGCGGCCCCGAGGCGCTCGCGGCCCGAGGTTCGGGCGGCCCGCCCCGCGCGGCGCCTGGCGGCGTCTGTCCTGGCCGGCCCTGGTCGCCCTCGTCGCGACCACCGCGGTGGTCGGCTGGTTCGTCCCGATGCTGGGGGTGACCCTGGTCGGGTTCCTCGTGGTCGACGCCGCGATCGGCGTGGCGCGCAGCCGCAGTCGCGGCTGAGTCAGGAGGCGGCGCAGGCGGCGCAGAGGCCGAAGATCTCCACGGTGTGGTTGACGTCGGTGAAGCCGTTCTGCGCCGCCACCTTGTCGGCCCAGGTCTCCACGGCCGGGCCCTCGATCTCCACGGCCTTGCCGCAGCCGCGGCAGACCAGGTGGTGGTGATGGGTCGTGGAGGCGTCGCCGCACAGCCGGTAGGTGGACTCGCCGTCGGGCTTGTGGATCACGTCGGCGAGCCCGTCGTCGACGAAGATCTGCAGGTGGCGGTAGACCGTGGAGAGGCCGATCTTCTCGCCGTTGGCGCGCAGCGTGGCGTAGACGTCCTGGGCGCTGCGGAAGGTGTCCTCGGCTGCGAGAGCTTCCTTCACCGCGGCGCCCTGGTTGGTTGCGCGCCGCTTGACCTGCTGGGTTGCTGCCATGAGCCCCATGTTAGTCGGTATCGATATGGATCCCGTGCCCAGCAGGGCGGTCGGGGTCACGGCGTGAGGCACGTGTGTCATAATGGGAACGATTCCCAATAAGACGAAAGGCTGCCATGTCACGCACGTGTCAGGTCACCGGAGCCCGCCCCGGCTTCGGCAACAACCGCCCCTGGTCCAAGAAGGCGACCCGGCGACGCTGGGAGGTGAACCTGCAGAAGAAGACCTACTACGTCCCCAGCCTGGGCCGGAAGGTCACGCTGCGGCTCAGCACCAACGCGATCAAGCGGATCGAGGTACGCGGCATCGACGCCGTCGTCGCCGAGATGCTCGCCCGAGGGGAGAGGGTCTGATGGCCAAGAAGTCCAAGATCGCGGCCGAGGCCAAGCGCCGCGACATCGTGGAGCGGTACGCAGCACGCCGTGCCGAGATCAAGGAGCGCATCCGCACCTCCGAGCCGGGCTCGGCCGAGCAGGCCGAGGCGGTCCGTGCCCTGTCGCGCCTTCCGCGCGACTCCTCTCCCGTGCGGTTGCGGAACCGCGACCAGGTCGACGGCCGCCCGCGGGGCTATCTGCGCAAGGCGGGAGTGTCCCGGATCCGGTTCCGTGAGCTCGCGCACAAGGGGCATCTGCCGGGGATCACCAAGTCCAGCTGGTGAGTTCCTAACGAGAATCGTTCCGAGTCGGCGAGGCGTAACCCAGCCGTCGTCGGCCTGTGCTAAACACACGCTCCATGAGTACGAAGACCCCGGTGCGGGCGGCCGAGAAGCCTGGTTTCAGGCTGGGGCAGACAGAGGTAGTGGCGATCGTCCTGCTCGTCATCCTGCTCTCCCAGCGCTGGCTGCTGCCGCTCCTGGACCACGACCTGTTCAACACCTGGGGAACCATCTTCGTCGCCATCGTGGTGCAGTCGGCTCCGTTCCTGCTCGGTGGCGTGCTGCTCAGCGCGGTCATCTCGACTTTCCTCTCGGAGAAGGCGCTGAGCAAGATCGTGCCCAAGAGCCCTGCTCTCGGCGTCCCGGTCGCCGGCCTGGCCGGGATCGGGCTGCCGGGCTGCGAGTGCGCCGCGGTGCCGGTGACCAACTCACTGATCCGCCGCGGAGTGGCGCCCGCGGTCGCGCTGACGTTCCTGCTGGCCGCGCCCGCGGTCAACCCGGCGGTGCTCGTCTCGACGGCGGTCGCCTTCCCGGGGCAGCCGGTGATGGTGCTGGCGCGCTTCCTGGCGTCGCTGATCACGGCGGTGGCGGTCGGCTGGATCATGCTCGCCCGCGGCAAGCTGCTGCTCGAGCGGCTGGCCAACCTGGGCCGCGACGAGCACGCCCACGACAGGTCGTTCCTCGGCAACGTCAGCCACGACTTCCTGCACGCCTCCGGCTTCCTGGTGCTGGGCGCCATGCTGGCCGCGGCGGTCAACACCTTCGTACCCCGCTCGGTGGTCAACACCGTCGCGGGCCAGGCGGTGCTCGGGATCGCCACCCTGGCGCTGTTCGCGTTCATCGTGGCGCTCTGCTCGGAGTCCGACGCCTTCGTGGCCGCCTCGTTCACCGCCTTCTCCGACACCGCGAAGCTGGTCTTCCTCGTCGTCGGCCCGGCGATGGACATCAAGCTCGCCTCGATGGAGGCCGGCCAGTTCGGCACGGGCTTCGCACTTCGCTTCGTACCCTTGGTGATCATCACGGCGGTCGCCTCCGCCGTCGGCATCGGATGGTGGCTCCTGTGACGCGGACTACTCAGGCCCTGGTCCTCGGCTTCCTCGGCGCCGTCCTGCTGCGGCTCGCGCTCGGCGAGGGCTATCTGAGGTACGTCACCGGCTGGATGAAGTGGCCGCTGGTCGCCACCGGTGTGGTGCTGCTCGGGCTGACCCTGTGGATGCTGCTGCGTCCCGCCCCTGGCGAGCACGACGGCGACCACGACGACGCCCACGGCCACAAGGTCCCGGCGATGACCTGGCTCGCGATCGTGCCCGGCGTGATCGTGTTCGTCGCCAGCCCGCCCTCCCTGGGCGCCTACCTGGCCGAGCGGCGTGCCGACGACCCGGTCGCGGCGGCCCCTGATGCCGAGATCCTGCCGCTGCCCGCCTCCGACGGGCCGGTCGACGTCGAGGTCGCCGAGTTCATGTGGCGTGCCGGGGTCGAGGACGGCTCGACGATCAAGGACCGCGACGTACGCCTCACCGGCTTCGTCAGCACCGACGATGCCGGCAACTGGTACGTCACCCGCATCGCGATCGCCTGCTGCGCCGCCGACGCGAGCGCCTCGCGGGTGCGCGTGGAGGACTACGACGAAGCGCCTGAGCGCGACTCCTGGGTCGCGGTCACCGGGCGCTGGGTCGAGGGCACCGCCCCGGGCGGCAAGTCGGAGACGGCCATCGAGGCCGCCGCCGTCGAGCCGCGCGAGGCGCCGGCCAACACCTACCAGTGATGGGTGATCCGAGACGCTCGGGCAACCCCGCCCGGCGGGCGCAGGCGCAGCGCGAGCCGACCTGGCGCGACCGGCTCCCGCACCCGCCGCGCGCGCTGGTCGTCGGCGTGCTGATCGCGGTCGCGATCGGCGTCGTGGTGCTCACCCGCGACCTCGGCGGGTCCGATGCTCCAGCGGCCTCCGCCCCGTCCGGGCCGGCGTCCTCGGCCGCTCCGGTCGCCGCGGGACCGGTCGCGTCCCTGGAGGAGTTCTGCGGCGCCGCACAGACCATGGCGAACGCCCATGCCACCCAGATGGCGACCCCGAACGACGAGAACGAGACGGCGCTGGGCCTGGCCGCGACGGGCCTGCAGTCGATGGGCGTCCCGGAAGGTACGCCGGCGGCCGCCGTGGAGGGCGTGCGGATGATGATCGAGGACGCCCTGCGTACCGGCCGCGGTCAGGACCCGCTCGAGCGCAGCGACGCCCAGAACCTCGCCTACGAGCGTCTCGGTGAGTTCCTCACCGAGAGCTGCGGCGCGGCGTAGCTGTCACCTGACGGCGGTGGGCATTTCCCCGCCATGGTGGGGTTCTGTGGGGGTCGGGCTCGGGTAGGGGCGGCATCTCCCCGCCATGGTGGGGTTCTGCGGGGGCCTAGCCCGAGTTGGTGCGGCATTTTCCCGCCATGGTGGGGTTCTGCGGGGGCCCGAGCCCAAGTTGGTGCGGCACTGTCCCGCCATGGCGGGAAAATGCCCCGTCGATCGAGGGTCGAGTCAGCGCCGGCGGAGCAGAACCACCGAGTCCTCGAGCGTCGCCGGCTCGCCGGACGGGTCGGCCACGGCGCGGTCCCGGTGCTCGAGGACGACCGTCTCCCAGGCGTCCTCGGGCAGGTCGAGCGCCTCGAGCTCCTCCTTAGCGTCGAGGAAGCGGTGCTCGTGCGCGGAGGCGTCGGCCCACGACGGCGCGGCGGCGTGAGAGGTGAGGAGCAGGTGGCCGCCCACGTTCACGAGTCCGGCCGCCCGGCGCAGGATGTCGGTGCGGGGCAGGTCGACGGGGGAGTGGAAGAAGCTCGCGGTGACCAGGTCGTAACCCTCGCCGAGCGCGGACGGCGAGGAGAGGTCGGAGACGAGGAACCGAGCCTGCTCGTCGGTGAGTCCGGCCGCGCGCGCGGCCTCGCGTCCACGAGCGACGGCGTTCTCGGAGATGTCGATGCCGGTCGCCCGCCAGCCCTGCCGCGCCAGCCAGATGACGTCGGCACCCTCGCCGGAGCCCAGGTCGAGCGCCGTCCCGGGCTCGAGGCCGGCGGCGACGTCACCGAGCACCGTGTTGACCTTGCCGGACCAGATCCGGTCACTGCCGGCGTACTTCTCCTGCCAGAAGTCCACCGGGGCGGGCCCGGCGACGGCGCGGTCGAAGTCGTCGGTGACCAGGGTCATGTTCACGACGCTGCCGGCCATGGTGCCGGCGCTCATGCTGATCGGGACGTTGGCCATCGGGTTGGAGACGTTGCCGACCGCCCAGATCCGGTCGCTGCTCGTCTTGCCGGTCGCGTCGACGGCGAGGAAGCTCCCGACCGGTGTCTCGGCGCGATCGAGGCCGAGGTGGGTCAGGAAGCCGTCGTGCGGGCGGAGGGTGCCGGCGGTGAAGATGGCGCCGACCTCCGTGGTCAGCCCGTCCGCGGTGCGCACCGCGGTGACCTGGTCACCGTCACCGAGAACCTCGGTGACAGGCGAGGTCACGAGGGTGATCCCGCGCGACAGCAGCCGCTGCTCGTCGGCCTCCTCCAGCGGACCGAGCCCCGCGGTGAAGACGACGACGTCGTCGCTCCACTGCCGGATCAGCTGCGCCTGGTGCATCCCGAGCGGTGAGGTGGTCAGCACGCCGATCCGCCGCTCGCGCACCTCCCAGCCGTGGCAGTAGGGGCAGTGCAGGACGGTGGCGCCCCAGCGCTCGGCCAGACCCGGGATGTCGGGAAGCTCGTCGGTGACCCCGGTCGCGACGATCGCGGCGCGGGCGGTGAGCCGCTCGCCGTCTTCGAGGAGGACGCTCACGCCGCGCTCGTCATCATGCTCGTTCTCGTCGAGACGGGCGACGCGGCTGGGCCGGATCTCCACGTCGTACGCAGCCAGCTCCTCGCGTCCCTTGGACAACAGCTCTGCGGGGTCGACGCCCTCGTGGCCGAGGACACCGTGCATGTGCGCCGCGAAGCGGTTGCGGGGAAGGCCGGAGTCGACCACGAGGGTCCGGCGGCGGGAGCGGCCGAGCATGAGGGCCGCGGAGAGGCCGGCGGCGCCACCGCCGATGACGATCACGTCGAAGTGTTCTGTGTGTGCGTTCATGTCATCCAGTTCAGTGGCACAATGAAAGAACGGCAAGGGTTCTTGCTGAAATGGCAAATGGGAGATGGAGCACATGATCGACGAGCTCAAGCAGGTCGGACCCCGGATCCGGGCGATCCGGCACAGCAAGGGCTGGACCCTGGATCAGCTGGCCGCGATGGCCGAGATGTCGCCGAGCACCCTGTCCCGGCTCGAGTCAGGCAAGCGGCAGGCGAGCCTGGAGTTGCTCATCCCGCTGACCCGACACCTCGGCGTGGGGCTCGACAGCCTGGTCACACCCTCGGTCCCGGATCCGCGGGTGCGCCGGCCGGTGATCCACAAGGACGGCATGGTGATCGCGCCGCTGACCCCGGAGGGCTCGCCGGTCAGCACCTTCAAGATCACCTACGAGCCGGTGACCGAGGTGCCGGAGCCGCGGGTCCACGACGGCTACGAGTGGCTCTACGTCATCTCCGGCAAGCTGCGGCTGCTGCTGGGCGACCGCGATCTGGTGCTGACCCGCGGCGAGGCGGCCGAGTTCGACACCCGGGTGCCCCACGCCATCTTCGCGACCGGGTCGCGCCCGGCGCAGGTGCTGAGCATCTTCAACAGCGACGGCGTACGCATGCACACCCATACCGCCGAGGAGTGATGTTGGCCTCGATGTGGGCACAGGGGACTCGTTGTGAGTAAGATGAGAACCGTTATCATTAACAACAACGGGAGGTCCCCATGAAGCAAGGCATCCACCCTGCCTCCGGGCCGGTCGTCTTCCGCGACCGCTCGGCGGACAAGCTCTTCCTGATGCGGTCGACGCTCGTCGAGCGTCTCGCCGACGACCACGAGCGGATCACCTGGGAGAACGGCGAGACCTACCCGGTCGTCGACGTCGACGTCTCCAGCGCCAGCCACCCGTTCTGGACGGGACGCGGCCGGGTAGTCGACACAGAGGGACGAGTCGAGCGGTTCAAGCGCCGCTACGGGCGCGGCTGATGAGCGCGCCTCGTCCGCGGTCGCCCCGCAACCTCTCGCGCCCCCAGACGCCGGTGATCCTGGTGAGCGGGGTCGAGGAGGGCGCGATGCTCTCTGCGACCATCTCGCTCCATCTCGGTCTTCCGGACGCGGTCATGGTGCGTCACGTCATCGACCCCGGGCGCCAGCTCCTCACCCGCGTCGTCAGTGACCTCACCGGCGTGATCGAGCACGAGGAGATCAACCTCGCCCACGCCTGCGTGGCCTGCGCGATCCGTGAGGACATCGTGCCGACGCTCGAACGCCTTGCGGCTCGAGGTCGCTGGGGGAGCATCGTGGCCTGCCTGCCGGTCGCCGCGGAGGCGGTCCAGGTCTGCCGGGTGCTCGCCTGGGCGCCGCGGATGGCCCCGCACATCGGCATCTCCGCCGTCGTCGCGGCGCTCGAGGGTACGACGGTCGCCGAGGACCTGCTCGGTCCCGACCTCCTCGACGAGCGCGGGCTGGCGACCTCCGAGGACGACCGTCGTGGCGTCGCCGAGGTCGGCAGCGCGATCGTCGAGTACGCCGACGTCGTCTGCATCACCGAGACTCCCGAGCCCGAGGAGCGGTCGCTGGTGGCGACCCTGGCCAGGCCCGGTACGCCGGTGGTGACCGACCCCTCGCTCCTCGATGCCGTCGGTCTGGTCGCCGGCGTGCACCGCCACCACGCGGTGGAGGCCTGGGTCGCGGAGGTGCGCCGCAACGCGCTGCCGCCGCTGCCCGAGGGCGGTGCCTGGCGGCTCGACCTGTGCTCGGAGCGCCCGATCCACCCGGTCCGGTTCCAGGAGGAGCTGGAGCTCCTCGGCGGCGGCCCGCGCCGCTCGCGCGGCTGCTTCTGGGTGCCGACCCGCCCCGACGACATCTGCGTCTGGGACGGCGCCGGCGGCCAGGCGAGCGTCGGCTCGACCCAGAAGTGGGGTCGCACCGAGCGGCTCACCCGGATCGTCGTGATCGGCATCGACGACGAGGCCGCGGAGATCCCGCGTGCCTTCGAGCGCGCCCTGCTCACCGACCAGGAGATCGCCCGGCGCGGCCAGATCTGGGAGGAGTCCTGGGACGGGCTCGAGGACTGGCTGGGCCCCATCGGCCGGGCCGCCTGATCTCGACCCGCATCAACCCACGAGAAGGAGGCCGCCATGGCCGTACCCAAGCGCAAGATGTCGCGCAGCAACACCCGCCACCGCCGCTCGAGCTGGAAAGCGACCCCGGTCGCGCTCGTGCCGGTGACGGTCGACGGACAGACCTACGACGTGCCCCGTCGCCTGGTCCGTGCGGTCCAGCGTGGCTACGTCGACCCTGCCACGATCCGCTGAGAGGAACGCTTCCCATGCCGAAACGACCACCGTCTCCCGTCCGCAAGCGGCGCAAGCCGTTGCTGGCCCCGGACGTGACCTACGTCGACTACAAGGACGTGCAGCTGCTGCGTACGTTCATCTCCGACCGCGGCAAGATCCGCTCCCGCCGCGTCACCGGAATCACCCCGCAGCAGCAGCGATCCGTCACCAAGGCGATCAAGAACGCCCGCGAGGTCGCGCTGCTGCCCTACACGAGCACGAAGGGATAGGCCCCATGAAGGTCGTCAACTCCATCCGGTCGCTGAAGAACCAGCCCGGCTCCCAGGTCGTACGCCGCCGCGGCCGGGTCTACGTGATCAACAAGCTGAACCCGCGCCTCAAGGCTCGCCAGGGCTGACCCCGACTCGGCGTGGATTGCCGGGGCAGCTGCGCCGGGTCGGGGAAATAGACGAAGGGCCGGATCGAGGATCGATCCGGCCCTTCGTGGTGTCCAGGGACTCAGCCCTTGGCGACCCGCTCCTTGAATGCGGAGCCGGCCTTGAACGCCGGGCCCTTCGAGGCCGGGATCTTGATCTCTGCGCCGGTCTGCGGGTTACGGCCGGTGCGAGCCGAGCGCTCGCGCGACTCGAACGTACCGAAGCCGGGCAGCGTGACCTTGTCGCCGTCAGCGACGGCTGCGCTGATCGCCTCGATGGCGGCACCCAGGGCGGCGGAGGCCTGCGTCTGGGTGATCTCGGCCTGCTTGGCGATTTCGCTCACCAGGTCGGTGCGGTTCATGCGATCTCCTTTAATCGTTGATCCGAGCCGCAAAGGTTGACGAGATGCGGCTCGTCGCCAGCGTAGGCCAGACCTGGAGATCTTCAACGTTCACGCGCCGCGTGTCCCGCGTGGTTACGGGCTCTGCGGGCCTTCTTGGTGCCCTCGGAGGCCTCTCGCGAGGTGATGTCGACGACACGATCCATGGCGGCGAGGGTCTGGTGGCGATGGGAGACCACCAGCATCGTGGCCGGGACGGTGCCGAGCAGGTCGGTGACCAACCGGGCGGAGGCTTCGTCGAGGTCTGCCGTCGGCTCGTCCAGGATCAGGATCCGTGGACGGTGCAGGACGGCGCGCGCCAGCCGGAGCCGCGCCCGCTGGCCGCCGCTGAGGCGGAGGCCGCCCTCGCCGATGTGGCTCCCCGGCGTGACCGTGCCCGCGAGCCCGAGGCGGGCGAGCAGGTCCTCGATCTCGGCGTCAGTCGTCGACGGAGCGGCGACGGCGTCCCGCACGGTGCCGGTGAAGAGCGCGCCGTCCTGCTCGACGGTGGCCAGTGCGGCTCGCAGCTCGTTGTCGTCGACGGCCGAGATCGCCACCTCGCTCGTGGTCGAGTCCGTCAGGGCGACGCTGCCGCTGTCCGGGTCCCAGAGCTGGCTTGCGAGCGCCACCACGGTGGACTTGCCGGCTCCGGACGCTCCGCGGAGGCCGACGTGCTCCCCGGGAGCAATCCTCAGGTCGAACCCGTCGAGCACCCGGCGGTCGTCGTACCCGAAGCCCACCTCGCTCATCATGAGGCCGAGCGGTCCCTCGGGCAGAGCGGCCGGCGGGGTGTCGCGGGTGAGCGCGGCCGGGCGGGCGAGCTCCTCGCCGACCCGGGTGGCGGCAGCACGCAGGGCGGGCAGCCGGGCGCAGGTGGCGGCGGCGTCGGCGACCGGTGAGACCGTCGCCAGCGCGAGGACGATCAGGGCGGCGACGTGCTCGGCGGCGACGCCACGGCCGATGACGCCGACCAGCACGCCCACGCCGACGAGCGTCACAGCGGCCTCCCGGGCACCGGCGAGGACGCGATGGGTGGTCTCGAGCCTGCCCGCCGCCCGGGCGGCCGCGGCGCCGGTCTCCCTGATCTGACGGCGCACCGGTCCGTGGATGCCGTAGCCCAGGACCTCGCGCAGGCCGCCGAGCACGTCGACGGCACGGTCGGAGAGGGCGCCGGTCGCCTCGACCATCTCGCCTCCGAGCGCCTCCAGGCGGTGCCGACCGAGCGGAACGGTCGAGAGCACGAGCGTGAGCCCGGTGAGGGTGACGAGCGCGAGCCGCGGCTCCACGACGGCGAGGAGGATCAGGCCGAGGAGCGCGTTGACCGCCGCAGCCACGAGCTGGGCCACGGTGTGGGCGTAGAAGAACTCCAGACGCTCGGTGTCGCTCATCGCGGTCGACGCGGCCCGGCCGACGTTCTCGCGACGCTTGGTCGGCAGCGCGACCGCATAGCGGTCGAAGAGCGCCATCCGCAGCCGGGCGAGCACCCGGAACGCGAGCGCGTGGGAGGCGTCCATCTCGCCCCAGGTCAACGCTGCCCGGAGCGCCACGAGCCCGGCCAGTAGTGCCCAGAACCAGTCCGAGGGCGCGCTGTGGTGTACGACGGCGTGGCCGACGGCGGCGGCGAGCAGCACCGAGATCGCCCCCAGGCACACCTGGCTGACGATCACGAGCACGATGGTGGCGGCGATGGCGCGGCGCTCGCCGCCGAGATGGCCGAGCAGACTGGTGAAGGGCCGCACGGAGGTGGTCATGGCGGTCATACCTGGCTCCTGTCGAGCAGCGGGGTGAGCCGCCCGTCGGCGAGCTCGAGCACGCGCTCGACCCCGTCGAGAGACTCCTCACGGTGGGCGACCACGACCACGATGCGGTCGGTCGAGAGCCGTGCGAGCGTGGCGGTGACGGTGCGTGCCGAGGCCGGGTCGAGGGCGCTGGTCGGCTCGTCGGCGAGCAGGACCGGTCGGTCAGAGAGGACGGCTCGGGCCAGCGCGATCCGCTGGCGCTGACCGCCGGACAGGTTCGCTCCGGCGCTGGCGACGGGGGTGTCGAGCCCGGCGGGGAGGCGTCGTACCTCCTCCTCGATGCCGGCCGCGGCGCACGCCTGCCACAGGTCCGGATCGCTCGCGTCGGGGCGGGAGACGCGGAGGTTCTCGCGGACGGTTCCCTCGAAGAGCACCGGCCGCTGCGAGACCACCGCGACGTCGGACGTCCGCACCGGCCGGTCGTCGAGGAGGACACGGCCGCCGGCGGGGGAGAGGTAGGTGAGGACGAGGTCGAGGAGGGTGGTCTTCCCGGCGCCGCTCGGGCCGACGACGGCGGTGACCGAGCCGGGCTCGAAGGCGGCGCTGACGCCGTCGAGGATGGCCGGCCCGTCGGGGTAGGCGAACGAGACGTCGTCGAGGACGAGCGCGGCTCCTGGCGATGGCTGCCGGGCGTCCTCCGCCGGGCCGCTCGTCGCCGTGCCGTGGCCCCGGCCGACGCCGAGTCTTTGCAGCGCGGGGACGGCGGAGGTGCCGAGGTAGCCCGCATGCCAGGCGCCGGCGAGGTCCCGGATGGGCCGGAAGACCTCGCTGACGAGCATGAGTGCCAGGTAGAGCTCGGCCGGCGGTACCCCGCTCCCGTTCACGCTGGCCACGACGGCGAGACCGGCGGCGGCGACGGTGCCACCCTGGACGGCGAGGTCGATGAGCGCGGTGTCGAGCAGCGACGTACGCATCACCCGCACCGTCGCGCGGTGCAGGTCCTCGCTTCGCTGTGCCATCCGGGCACGGGTCGTCCCGACCTGGCCGAGCAGGCGCAGCGTCGACATCCCACGGAGGGCCTCGAGCAGGTCGGAGCCCAGGCCCTCGTAGGTGTCCCAGTGGTCGTCCGAGCGCCGGCGCATGAGCCGCTTCCACAACAACGGAGCCAGCAGCGCGGCGGCGGCAGCCAGCCCGGCAGCGAGACCGGTGATCGGGTGGACGAGGACCAGCAGGACGGTCACGAGCGGGATCAGCACGAGGGCCTGGGCCAACGCGGGCAGGTAGCGGGTGACGTACGCGTCGACCCCGTCGACCCCGTCGACGAGCGCCGTGCGGAGACCGCCGTCGCGCCGGCCGGGGTCGTGCAGGGCCTCCGGCACCAGGACGCCGCGCAGCGCCTCGTCGCGCACCCCGAGGCGTACGTCCTCGCCCAGTCGTGCCGCGGCGCGCGCCTGCACCCACGACAGGAGCCAGCGTGCGGCGACGATCCCCGCGATCCACAGCGCCGCCGCCACCGCGCGGTCCTCGTCGCCGTCGACCACCGCGAACAGTCCCTGCGCCAGGGCATAGGCCTGCGGGAGGTAGGTGGCGGTCACCAGGACTTGCAGCCCGACGGTTGTCGCGGCGGGTCCGGGATGTCGCAGCGCGGTGCGCAGCAGCAGCGTGTCGACCATCATCCGTCGGCTCCGTTCTCGAGGATGGCGAGGGCATGGACCAGCGGCGGTGAGCCGGCCGGGGGCGTGCAGAACCCGGAGACGCCGCGGACTCCGTGGCCTCGGGCGTTCAGGGAGTAGGTGTGCCGGGCGGCCTCGCGGTGGAGCTGCCACAGCCGGGCGTAGCCGCCCGCATCCAGACCTGCGGGGCGTGCCCAGCCGAGGACCCGGTCGGCCCCGAGCACCCAGGACTGGCCGCTCTGCCGGGCCACCTCGGCGACGTCCGGGGAGGCGGCCGCGCCTTGGGAGCGACCGCGCTGTTGGAAGCGTCCCGGCGCCGGGCTGCGCCGTGAGGAGATTGCGGCAGAGGCGACCTCGTCGAGGTACGGCGCGAAGGGCAGCCGGATGCGGGCCAGGGCGATCTCGGGCACCAGGCCGCGCTCGAGCCACCACGTGGTCTGGGCGGCGCGAGGCAGATCGAGGGCGCGCCGGGCGGCGGCGAGATCGGACCAGTCCGCGGGCAGGTGGGCGTCGGGGATCAGCAGCAGCAGCGCCTCGAGCGCGTACGCCGCGTCGGCGACCCACAACGGCCAGGCCCGGTGACGGTAACGGCCGAAGGTGCGTCCGGGCTGGACCGTGAGAACGACCTCGACGGGACCGGGACGGGCAGGGCCTCGTGGCTCGAGCCGGCGGACGAACTGCTCGGACGCCGGCAGATAGACGTAGCGTCCGGGTCCGAGGTGGCCGCCGTGGCCAGGAGGCACCACCAGATGCCACTGCACCGGATAGGCAGCGCCTGCCGAGGGGACGGCGCGGCGCGGGACCGACGTCAGCGTCCCGTCAGGGCGCGGATGGTGGCCGCGCGCCCGCCACAGCCGGTGGACGGCCGTCGCCGGGGCGCCTCCGATCTCGACGGGATCGACGGGCTCGCCGGGCCAGAGGTTCGCGCGCGGCCCGGGAGGCAGCGGTGCGCCCGGAGGGTCCGGGGAGAAGGCGCTCTCGAGGATCGCCCGGCTCGAGGTCATGGTCGGCTCCTGGTCACATGTGGGGCGGAGGGCACATCGTCAGCGGCTCGCCGGGGTCGGCCGGGGTCCACCCCCGTCGCCGCGCGGCCCCGCCGAAGCGCGGCATCCCGAGGTAGCGGAACGCGGCGGGGGCGTTCGGCACCAGGCCGGTGACGAAGGTGCGTACGACCCGCAGCGGCGTCTGTGCCACGTCGCGCGTGGTGAGGTCGCGGGTGATGACCCGGTGACCGCCCTCGTGCAGCCGGCGGCGCACCTCGGGGATGTCGGTGGCCGGCACCTCGGAGACGGGCACGGTGCCGAGGGACGGTGCGGTGAACCGCTCGGCGAGCCGGTGCACCCGGGGATCGAGCCATACCTGGACATGGGCGCCGAGGTCGCGGACGTTCGCGAAGTCCGGCCCGGCGGCGTCGAGGTAGCGGCGGTCCTCGCGGTGGTCGAGGTAGAGGCCGGGAGCCATCAGTCCGGCGCGTACGGCCTGGAAGACCCAGCCGTCGGCGTCGCGGCAGCCGAGGGTGTAGATCCAGGTGTGGACCGCCTCGAGAACGGCCTTGCGCACGGCCCGCAACGGGTCGGTGGATGCCGAGAATCCCGCCGCGTAGACCCCCGTCTCCCGGTCGCGCACGAGCGCGGCCATGGCCGGGGCCAGGTCGGTGGGCATCTGGACGACGTGGACGTCCAGGGGCGCTCCGTCCAGGTCCGCGCTCAGGCCCGGGACGGACGCGGTGTCGATGCCGCGAGCCGGTCCGCCGTGGTGCCACCACACCTCGAGGGCGTCGCGCTCGACGACCTCGAGAAGCCCGCGGTCGTGGGCATCGGCTGCGCCCTGCCCGGTGGCGATGCCTGCGTAGTTGAGGTGGAAGACGCGGTCCAGGTGGGCGAACCGGCGCTGGCGCCAGTTGAGGCCGACCAGGGCGTGCGGCATCCACACGTCGGCCGCATCCTCGGTGTAGCCGGAGACCGGCTGCTCGCGGCAGCGGCTCCACAGCGTCGGCACCTGGACGTCGAGCGCGCGATAGGGGAAGTCCGGGCGGGCGAGCTGTTCTGCGCTCCAACACGGAAGATCATCGAGGTCGATGACGGGTTGGCCCTGGCCCCGCAGCTCGGCCGCGGTTCCGAGGCGGAACTCGGCCGGGTCGAGCCCGTCCGGGATGAAGTTTCCGCAGTAGCGCTCGACCCCCTCCGCGATCGCTGCGATCCGGGCCCCGGCGACGTCGCCGAAAGTGGTGCCGAGCGAGACCCGGTCGGCCGGCCAGTCGCCGAGCCAGCGTGCGTCGGAGACCTCGGCGGTCAGCGAGGTGTAGCGCCATGGCGCCCGCTCGGGACGCAGCACCTCGCGCACCCGCCGGATCAGCCCGGTCTCCTCGTCCACCAGCCGCTCGATGTCCAGCGGCGGCATCGCTGTGGGTGACTCGGTCATGCGTGTCCTCTCTCGGTTGCCGGCGCTGTCGTGGTGACCAGTGGCCGCTCGGACCAGGCCCGGGAGGCGGCATCGAGCCGAAGCTCCTGGCCGGGTGCGGGCTCGTCCTCGGTGAGCCAGCGCAGGATGGTGCGGCCGGGGGAGCCGGCAGCGTCGTACGCCGCCCGGAGCGCGGGGTCCGTGGTGCCGAGGTCGTGGCCCCAGGGGCCGCTGACCAGGGCGCTCTCCGTCCCGCTGCGGGCGCCCCACCCGACGGCCAGCCGGCGGGCGTACGCGTCGAACGGGTCGGCGTCGCCGGTGACCACCAGGAGCGGCGCGGTGGCATCGCCGAAGTGATCGGCCAGGTCGAGTGCCGGGGTGGTCCAGAGCTCGCCGAAGGCGTCCAGGCGCGTCGATTCCCAGCCGAGACCGGCCGCGGCAGCCATCGGGCCCTCGCGATCCGCGACGGCGGTCGCGGCCCGGAGGACCTCGGGTGCCAGCGCCGGCTCGGCTCGGCGGCCGAAGCCGTGGATCGTCCACCAGCCGAGCCGGTCCAGGTGCTGTGGGGTCCCATCGACGGCGTAGGCGGTCTCGTGGGCGCCGAGGGCCGGCACCAGGGCGATCACCCGGCTCACCCTGCGGTCGGCACGCGCGGTCTCGAGTGCGGTGTGGGCGGCGTAGGAGGCGCCGTAGGCCACCACGGGGGTTCGCGGGCAGCGCTGATGCAGGGCGTCGACGGTGTCGAGGCCGTCGAGGGCCTCGGCGGCGTAGGGCCGCCAGGTGCCGCCTGAGGTGTAGCGGCCGCGTACGTCCTGGACCAGGCAGTCGAAGCCGCGACGGGCCAGCGACCGGGCCAGCGGCAGGTGGGCGTTGGCGTCGTACGGCGTGCGTACGAGCACCACGGCCCGGGCGGCGCCGACCGCGCGGGCCAGCCAGCCGCCGAGGACCACGCCGTCGCGGGTGCTGACCGGGAAGGGAACGACCTCGGGGTCGGTCACCGGGCGGGTTCCTGCGGGCGCGGCGCCGGTTCGTCGAACCCGAGGACCGTGTGGGTACGTTCGCGCAGACCGTCCCCGATGACGCGCAGCAGGCGCCGGTGCTCGGCGACGGCGGGATCCTCGGCCGCCCAGTCCTCCAGGATCGACAGGCAGCGCGCGACCGTGAGCGTCAGGGTCGCCCGGGCCAGCGGCCGTGGATCGCGGCGGCTGCTCGAGAGCCAGGAGGAGAGCTCGGGGGCGGCGGCGGAGGCTGCCAGCCGACGGCGGCTGACCTGGTCGGGGGTGGCCTCGCTGCCGTCGACGGCGAGCGGGAAGATCAGCATCCGGCTGCCCTCGCGCCGGCCGCGCAGCAGCACCGTTCCGCCGCCGATGAGCTGCTCCGGGCGTTCGCCGGGCTCGGAGCGCTGCGGAGCCTCGCGTACGTCCACGACGGCATCGGCACGCGGAGACTGCCCGCTCCCGGCGTCGCGACTGACGTCGGCACCCGAGCGCGCCAGCTCGGCGGCCAGTGCGCGGCTGAGCCGGTCGCGGCCGAGGACGAGCACGCTGCGCCGACCCTCTGGCCACCGTGAGGCGCGGACCCGCTCCTCGCGTTCGAGCGCGGCGCGGCGTACGCGCAGGAGGTAGCGGTAGGTCGGGATCCGGCCGGGGCCGGGCAGGTCGTGCAGCCGGAGGAAGCCGCCCGAGCCGGTACGCAGCGCCGGCATCTCGGGGGAGAGGCGGACCTCGCCGCGGGCGGCGGGGAGTGGACGCCAGTCGTGCCTGGGGTACATCGGGTCTCCTGACTGCTCGGTGGTCGATGGTGGGACAGGGCCGGGGG
>NZ_JBHVGB010000098.1:0-21233 GCF_042801335.1 Nocardioides sp. NPDC057577
CGCGGCCGCGGCGGAGCTCGAGCCGCTGCGTACGGTGGTCGACATCAACGACCCGCGGCTGCTCTTCCCGAGCACGTCGGCCGACCCGATGCCCGAGCGGATCGCCGCGCTGGCCGCGGAGTCCGAGGAGGCGATCCCGCACTCGCCGGCCGCGATCACCCGCTGCATCCTCGACAGTCTCGCTGTCGCCTACCGACGCCACGTCCGCACCGCGGCCGCCCTCGCGGACACCTCACCCGAGGTCGTCCACGTCGTCGGCGGCGGCTCCCAGAACGAGCTGCTCTGCCAGCTCACCGCGGACGCCTGCGGCCTGCCGGTTCTCGCCGGTCCGGTCGAGGCGGCCGCACTCGGCAACGTACTGGTGCAGGGCAGGGCTCTCGGGGCCGACCTGCCCGACCTCCCCGCGATGCGGGATCTGGTCCGCCGCTCCTACGACGTACGCCGCTTCGAGCCGCGCGACGGCCTCGACTGGGCCGCCGCAGAGGCCCGCATCTCCTGACCCTGCTCCCCGAAGGCACCCCCATGACCGACTCCTTCTCCACCCCCAGGCCCAACCCCAGGATCAGCCGCCGTGCGCTCTTCGGCGCCGCGGCAGCCACCCTCGGCACCGCTGCAGTCGCCGGTGCCCTCGGAAACGCGCCGGCGCAGGCGGCGGAGAGCGCCGCCGGCCTCCCGGACGCTTTCACGAAGGCGTTCCGCAAGCCCGGCACCGCCTCGGCGGCGGGCTTCCGCTGGTGGTGGCCCTACGGCCTGGTCGACCCGGCCGAGGTCGCCCGCGAGGTGGACACCGTGGCCGACGCCGGCTTCGGCGTGCTCGAGGTCGCGGTGGTCACCCACAGCCTGCGCGCCCGCGGCATCGAGGTCGACGTGGCGAAGTACGGCTGGGGCAGCTCGTCCTGGGTCGCCGGGGTGAAGGCGGCGCTGGCGCGGGGCGCGAAGCGAGACGTACGCATCGACCTGACCGTCGGTCCCTCGTGGCCGGCCGCGGTATCCACGATCACCCCGGACGACGACGCGGCCTGCAGCGAGCTCGCCTACGGCCGGGTCGACGTCGCCGCCGGGCAGACCTTCGACGACGCGCTCCCGGCTCCGCAGGGGGAGTCGCACGGCGACCGGGTCGAGCTGGTCACCGTCCAGGCGCACCGGATCACCGCCGCGACCTCCTCGATCACGACCCTCGACCCCGACTCCTACCTCGACCTCTCCGGACAGGTGAACGACGGGCGGCTGACCTGGACCGCACCGGCCGACCCGGCCGGCTCCTGGGTCGTCCTCGCCACCTGGCGCCGGGGGAGCGGACAGGAGCCCGAGGCAGGCCCGCACACCTCGCCGCGCTCCTACGTCGTCGACCACTTCAGCGACGCCGGCACCCGGGCGGTCGTCGACCTGTGGCAGGACACGATCCTCGACGGCGAGATGCGCTTCCTTCTCAAGAAGGCCGGCGGCTACCTCTTCGAGGACTCCCTCGAGATCGAGTCGGACGCCACCATCTGGACGCCGAAGCTGCTCGAGGAGTTCCGCACCCGGGCCGGCTACGACCTCCAGCCGTTCCTCCCGGTGGTGCTCGAGGTCGACGAGGCCTACCGCTTCGCGCTCGGCACACCCGGCGCTCCCGCGACGACCGACTCGCTGCGTACGAACCAGGTGCGCGACGACTTCAACCAGGTCCTCTCCGACCTCTACCGCGACCACCACCTGCTGCCGATGCAGCGCTTCGCGCGCTCGCTCGGGATGGGGCTGCGGATCCAGGCGTACGGGCTGGAGACCGACGCCACCGAGCACTCCGCGCTGCTCGACATCGCCGAGACGGAGTCGCTGGGCTTCAAGAACCTCGATGACTACCGGGTCATGGCCGGCGGCCGCGACATCGCCGGCAAGCAGGTGCTCTCCTGCGAGGCGATCTGCTACAACGGCGGCGCCTACAACACGACCTGGGGCGCCAACAGCACCAGCCCCACGGCGCAGAACCAGGCGCTGTTCACGATCAACAGCATCTTCGCCGCGGGCGTCAACCACGCGATGATCCACGGCTTCCCCTACGCCGCCGCCCCGGACGTCACCTGGCCCGGCTTCGCCGCGTTCTCGCCCTACTACAACGGCGCGATCGGCTACGGCGAGGCGTGGGGACCGCGGACCCCGCAGTGGGAGCACATCCCCGGGATCGCGCGCTACCTCGCCCGCACCCAGCTGGTCCTGCGGACCGGCCGCCCGACGTACGACATCGTCTTCCTGCGCCAGAAGGCCGGTGCCTCCACCGGCATCGGCCCGTTCTGGGTCACCAACGACGGCACCAAGCTCGGCTGGTCGCACTCGTTCATCACCTCCGCGCTGCTGACCCGCGACGACGTGAGGTTCGAGGGAGGGCGGCTGGCGCCGGACGGCCCGGCCTACAAGGTGCTCGTCATCGGCCCCGACAAGATCCGCAGCCGCGAGGTCACGATCGACCTGGAGGCCGCCCGCAAGGCGCTCGACCTGGGACGCGCGGGCCTGCCGATCGTCCTGGTCAACGACGCCGGCAAGGACTGGGGCCGCGACGCCACCCCGATCGGCCGCACCGACGAGGCCGCGGTCGCCGAGGTCCGTGACCTGATGACGAAGATCGCCGCGCTGCCGACGACCCGCAGCGTCCTGGAGGCAGGGGTCGGCGGCGCGCTCGCCGAGCTCGGAGTCGTACGCGACGTCGAGCACGCCGACTCCACCGTCATGCACGTGCGGCGCATCACCGGCAAGACCGACCTCTACTACCTCGCCAACGCGAGGCACGCCGAGAACCGGCGGCTCAACCCGGTGCGGCAGGACGTCTGGCTGACCGCCACCGACCGCGCCGCGGTGCCGTGGCTGCTGGACGCCTGGACCGGTGAGGTCACCCGGATCGCCGCCTACGAGCGTTCCGGGAGCCGGGTCCGCGTCAGCGTCGACCTGGTTCCTGGCCAGTCCACCGTGGTCGCTCTCGCGGCCCCGGGCGCGGGCGTCGCCCGCTCTGTTCTCCCCGTCGCCACCGCTGGCCAGGCCGTGGTGGCGCGGGGCGCCAACGTCGCGTTGCGCACGACGACCGCCGGCAGCTTCGAGCTCACCAAGGCCGACGGGCGGACGGTGAAGGTCGTCGTCGACCGGGTCCGAGAGCCGGTGACGCCGCAGTCCTGGGCGCTTGCGCTCGAGGACTGGAAGCCGGCCAACCCAACCGACCCCAAGGACCTCGCCACGACGAAGGAGGTCGTGACCAGCGACCTCGCGGCGCCGCAGTCCTGGTCGAAGGTCGCCGGCCTCGAGGACGTCTCCGGCATCGGCCGCTACCGCACGGTGGTGGACCTCGGCGAGGACTGGACCCGCGACGACGGTGCCTTCCTCGAGCTCGGTGATGTCAACGACACCTTCCGGGTGCGGGTCAACGGCGAGCTGCTGGCGCCGTGCGACCCGATGGACTCCGTGGTCGACCTGGGCCACGCGCTGGTCCCCGGCTCCAACACGATCGAGATCGAGGTGGCCTCGACGCTGCTCAACCGGCTGCGCACCGTCACCCCGTCGGTCTACGGCGTGGCGACCAGGCAGAGCTACGGGCTCGCCGGGCCGGTGCGGCTGGTGCCCTACGTCGAGAAGGTGGTGGCCGGATGAGCCCGGCGTCCCACCCTCACCCGCCGGTCAGCCTCATGCTGAGACAGGAGTGAACCGTGGCAGCCTCGGGCGGCGTACGACCATCTGCTCCCACCGACCTTCCCAAGGACGAGGTGGAGGTGCTGGCGTTGTTCGCTCGGGGCTACACGATCGAGCGGATCGCTCGTGCGCTGGGCATCTCCGAGCGGACCGTGCGGCGCCGTCTCCGGGCGGCCGCGGATGCGCTCGGAGCGGGGACGAGTGTGGAGGCGGTCGTGCGGGCCGTACGCACAGGACTCATCTGAACTGATTTGATGGTCACCAGAGACGAAGGAGGCTCGATGCGAGTCGCACTGATGGTCACGTGCATCAACGACGCGCTCTACCCGAGCACAGGTCAGGCCGTCGTACGCCTCCTGCGCCGGCTGGGCGTCGAGGTCGACTTCCCGCTGGCACAGACGTGCTGCGGGCAGCCGATGGTCAACACCGGCTACCTGGACGAGGCGGTCCCGGTGGTGCGTACGTTCGTGGACGCCTTCGCCGGCTATGACGCCGTCGTGACGCCGTCCGGATCGTGCGCGGGCTCGGCACGGCACCAGCACTCGATCGTGGCCCGCCGCTCCGGCGACGAGGCCCTCGAGAAGGCCGTCGCGGAGGTCGCCCCGAAGGTCTATGAGCTCTCCGAGTTCCTCGTCGACGTGCTCGGCGTGACCGACGTCGGCGCCTACTTCCCGCACAAGGTCACCTACCACCCGACCTGCCACTCGCTGCGGATGCTGGGAGTGGGGGACCGGCCACGTCAGCTGCTCGAGGCGGTCCGGGGGATCCGGCTGGTCGACCTGCCCGGGGCCGACCAGTGCTGCGGCTTCGGTGGCACCTTCGCGGTCAAGAACGCCGACACCTCGGTCGCCATGGGCGCCGACAAGGCCCGCCACATCCGCGAGACCGGCGCCGAGATCGTGGTCGCCGGCGACAACTCGTGCCTGACCCACATCGGTGGCGTGCTCTCCCGGCAGCGTTCGGGCGTACGCACCGTCCATCTCGCCGAGATCCTCGCCTCGACCGAGGGGGCTCTGCGATGACGGGCACATTCGTCGGAATGCCGGCCTTCCCGGAGGCCGCGCGCGAGGCCCTCGCCGACTCCCAGCTGCGCCACAACCTGGCCCACGCGACCGGCACCATCCGCGCCAAGCGGGCCAAGGTCGTCGCCGAGGTCCCCGACTGGGAGGAGCTGCGCCTGGCCGGTGCCGCGGTCAAGGAGCGCGCCCTGCGCGACCTCGACACCCAGCTCGTACGCCTCGAGGAGACCCTCACCGCCAACGGCGCGACCGTCCACTGGGCCCGTGACGCCGCCGAGGCCAACGCGATCGTCGCCTCGATCGCCAAGGCGCACTCCGCCGAGGAGGTCGTGAAGGTCAAGTCGATGGTGACCCAGGAGATCGGGCTCAACGAGGCGCTCGCCGAGGAGGGCATCGCGGCCTGGGAGACCGACCTGGCCGAGCTGATCGTGCAGCTCGGCGACGACCTGCCCTCGCACATCCTCGTTCCCGCGATCCATCGCAACCGGGCGGAGATCCGCGAGATCTTCCGCTCGAAGATGGCGGCGGCGGGCCGTCCGGCGCCGTCCGATCTGACCGATGAGCCGGCGGTGCTCGCGGGTGCAGCTCGCGAGCACCTGCGCGAGAAGTTCCTGCGCGCCAAGGTCGGCGTCTCCGGCGCCAACTTCGCGGTCGCCGAGACCGGCACGCTCGTGGTGGTCGAGTCCGAGGGCAACGGCCGGATGTGCCTGACCCTGCCCGAGGTGCTGGTCTCGGTGGTCGGCATCGAGAAGGTCGTCTCCCGCTGGGAGGACCTCGACCCGATGCTCAGGCTCCTGCCGAGGTCCTCGACCGGCGAGCGGATGAACCCCTACACCTCGGTGTGGTCCGGCGTCACCCCCGGAGACGGTCCGCAGGAGGTGCACGTCGTGCTCCTCGACAACGGCCGCACCCGCGCGCTGGCAGACGAGGTCGGCCGGCAGGCGCTGCGCTGCATCCGCTGCTCGGCCTGCCTCAACGTCTGCCCGGTCTACGAGCGCACCGGCGGTCATGCGTACGGCTCGGTCTACCCGGGCCCGATCGGCGCCATCCTCAACCCGCTGCTGAAGGGCGTGGGTCACGACGAGCAGACCGACTCGCTGCCCTATGCGTCCTCGCTGTGCGGCGCCTGCTTCGAGGTCTGTCCGGTACGTATCGACATCCCCTCCGTCCTGGTCGACCAGCGCGCCCAGGTGGTCGACGCCCATCGGGGCGGCGTGCCGAAGCCGGAGGCGGTGGCGATGAAGGGTGCGGCGTACGTCCTGGGGCGCTCGCGCCGCCTCTCCGCCGTCGAGCGCCTCACCGGTGTGGGGATGCGTGTCGCGCGTCGGTTCGGGCCGAAGGCCTGGCTCGGCGCGCGTGACCTGCCCGAGGCGCCGGGGGAGAGCTTCCGGGCGTGGTGGCTGCGCACGAACGGCGGGGGAACCGACGGCGGAAAGAACGAGAGCTGAGGATGGCCATGACCGACGCACGCACCGAGATCCTCGCCCGCGTCCGCGCGGCGCTGGCCGACGTCGAGCCGGCGCCGAGACCGGAGAGCGCCCCGGTCCCACGGGAGGTCACCGGCGACATCGTCGACCTCTTCGCCGAACGGGTCGCCGACTACCGCGCCGTCGTCGAGCGCTGCTCGCCCGACGACCTGGCGGACCGGATCGCCGCCGCCCTCCCCGCGGGCCAGGTGGTCGTCCCGCCCGGCCTCTCGATCCAGGTCGCCGACGCGATCCTCGACGACGGCACCCTCACCGCGGCCGAGCTGGACCGGATCGCGGCGGTCGTCACCGAGGCCCGGGTCGGCATCGCCGAGACCGGCACGATCGTCCTCGACCACGCCCCCGACCAGGGCCGCCGGGCGATCTCCCTGGTCCCCGACACCCACATCTGCGTGGTCCGTGAGGACCAAGTGGTCCCCGACGTCCCCGAGGCGATCGCCCTCCTCGACCCGGCCCGACCGCAGACCTGGATCAGCGGCCCCTCGGCCACCAGCGACATCGAGCTCGACCGCGTCGAAGGCGTACACGGCCCCCGCACCCTCCATGTCCTGGTGGTTTCCGGCGGAAGCTGACCGGATCCGGCCACGACCCTTCCCGACCATGTGACGGGCGTCATAGTCTCCGGGTAGCAGTGAAACGTATCAATCACGCTCCGGAGGACCCCCATGAAGCTCCGCCTGGCCGCGGTCGTCACCAGCGCCCTCATCACCGCCGTCGTCTCGGCGCCGGTCCCGGCTGCTGCTGTCGACGGCGCGGCCGCGACCCACCTCACCGTCTCGCAGCTGTCCTCGCCCCGTGACGTGGAGGATCTCGACTCGCCGCTGCTGGCCTGGCACGTTCCTTTCGCCGAGCAGAGCGCCTACCGCGTGCAGGTCGCCCGGGTCAGCGAGGGCATCGGTGCCGCCGGGGTGTGGGACTCAGGTCGCGTCACGTCCTCGGCGAGCACCAACGTGCCCTACGCCGGGCCGGAGCTCGAGTCGGAGCAGACCTACCGGTGGCGCGTACGCACCTGGGACGGGCGCGGAAAGGGCTCCGACTGGTCGAAGGCGGCCACCTTCACCACCGGTCCCGGCCAGGAGTGGGGTCAGGCGGAACCCATCTGGCTCGCCCCCGCCCGCGCCATCAGTTGGGGCGACGTCACCATCGACACCACCTTCCGGATCACGTCGCAGAACGCCACCATCGCCTTCCGGGCCACGGACGCCAGCAACTACTACATGTGGCAGTTCCGCGGCGACGGGGCCAACACCTTCGCTCCCCACAAGCGCGTGGGCGGCACCTTCACCCAGCTGGACTCGGTGCCGCTGCCCGGGCCGCTCGTCCGCGGGACGTCCTACCGGCTGCGCATCCAGGCGGAGGGTTCGACGATCCGCACGTGGCTCGACGACACGCTGATCGACACCCGCACTCTCACCGACTTCGCCGCCGGCACGGTGGGCTTCCGCACCGGCGGATCCGAGCGCAACGCGTGGGACGACCTGAGCGTCACCTCCGCCTCCGGCGAGGTCCTCTACGCCAACGACTTCTCCGCTGGCAGCGACTTCGCCTGCGGCGCCGTGGCGGGCGGCTGGCTCGAGATCGGCACCAACTCCAACTGCATCTACGGCGTCGAGTCGCAGGACTGGGCCTTCCTCCGGCACGAGTTCACCCTGCCGGACAAGCCGATCGCGGCCGCCACCCTCTACGCGACCGCATCCTCGACCGCACCCGGTCGGCAGTACGTCTACAAGGCATGGCTCAACGGTCGGTTCGTCGGCCTCGGTCCGACGCAGCCGATCCGCGGCGAGGCCCGCTACGACGGCTTCGACGTGACCGCCGCGCTCCGGCCGGGAGCCGACAACGCGATCGGCGTGCTCGGCTGGACGAGCAGCGACCGGCGCTTCCTCGGCCGGCTCGTCGTGGAGTACGCCGACGGCACCCGTGACGTGGTCGTGAGCAGTCCCCGGTGGCGAGCACTGGCGGGCGCGAAGGTCTTCCCTGCCGCCGGCAGCATCGGGACCTCGTTCTTCTCGGCGCCGAAGGAGAACCTGCAGTCGGCCCAGTGGCCCGAGGGCTTCGCCGAGCCGGGCTTCGACGACTCCGGCTGGAGCGACGCCGCGGCGCGCCCGGTCTTCGGCGACCTCCGCGCCGCCCCCACCGCGAAGGTGGAGCAACAGCTGAGGAAGCCGGTCAGCGTGGTGGAGAAGGCGCCCGGCCACTACTTCATCGACTACGGACGTACCTGGATCGGCGGTCTCTCCCTGGACCTCGACGGCACCGCGGGCCAGGTGCTCGACCTCCGGTTCGGCGAGGAGCTCTCCGCCCCCCAGACGGTGCGGTACGCCATGCGGACCGGCAACACCTACCAGGACAGGTGGACGCTGCGCGAGGGGCAGCAGCACCTGGAGACCTGGGGTATGCGGGTCTTCCGCTACGCGGAGGTCATCGGCGCCCCGACAGGCCTGGGCGCCGCCGACTTCCCCGCCCTCGCCCAGATCTACCCCTTCGACACCGACGAGGCGGTCTTCGACTCCGCCGACGACGACCTCGACCGCGTGTGGGCACTCTCGCGCAACACGATCGAGGCCACCAACCACGACCTCTACGTCGACTCCTGGAGCCGCGAACGCGGTGCCTACGAGGCCGACAGCTACCTGCAGATGATGGCCAACTTCTTCGTCTCCAGCGACCCGACCCTGGGCAACTACTCCCTGGACTACCTGCTCACCCGCAGGACGTGGCCGACCGAGTGGCCGATGTACACGATCCTGGCCTTCCACGACTCGTGGCAGCAGACCGGTGACACCGAGGCCCTGGCCCGCAACTACACCGCCCTGCAGGAGAAGCTGCCTCTGGAGTGGGTCGAGCAGTCGACAGGCCTCATCCGCAAGGACACCGGCCTGACCGGCGGCACCTGCACCGACTGCGACATCGTCGACTGGCCGGCCTCGGAGCGTGACGGCTACGTCTTCCGGCCCTACAACACCGTCATCAACGCGATCGGCCACCGGTCGTTCCGCGACATGGCGGAGATCGCGACGGCACTGGGCCACGACAAGGACGCGGCGACGTACACCGCCATCGCCGACCGCCTCCGGAACGCGGCCAACGAGCGGCTGTGGGACCCGGCCACGGGCGCCTTCCGCGACGGTCTGAACGCCGACGGCACCCCGATCCAGCACTGGGCGCTCCAGGCGAGCGTCTTCGCCACCGCGTTCGGGCTCGCCCAGGGCGAGGTCGCGCAACGCGCCGCGGACTACATCGGCACCCGTGGCATGGCCTGCAGCGTCTACTGCGCCGCCTTCGTCCTCGAGGCCCTCTACGACGGTGACCGCGGAGACGTCGCGCACCAGCTGCTGACGAGCACCGGGCTCCGCAGCTGGCTCAACATGATCGCGAAGGGAGCCGGCGCCACCGCGGAGGCCTGGGACACCTCCCTGAAGTCCAACATGACCTGGTCGCACCCCTGGGCGGCGTCGCCGGCCTACAACGTGCCGCAGGGCATGTTCGGCATCGAGCCCCTGGTGCCGGGCTACGCGGAGTTCCGCGTCCGGCCACAGCCCGCCGGGGTCCCCTGGGCCCACGTCACCCTGCCTACGCTCCGCGGTCGCATCGGCGCTGCGTACGCCACGACCGCGCGCGGCGTCGACGTCGGCGTGAGCGTTCCGGGCAACTCCCGGGCCGACGTCCTCGTACCGTCGCCGACCGGAGACCGGGTGTTCCTCGACGGGCGCTCGGTGCCCGCCACCCGTGAGGGCGATTACCTGGTGATCCAGGACGTGCCCTCCGGCTGCCACGTGCTCAGCACGAGCCCGGGCCAGAGCCCGGAGGCCGAACGGCTTCGCGCCGTCTGCTGAACCTGAAGGCTGTGGCCGGATCCGGCCACAGAAACGTATCAACTCGCTCGGAGGACCCCATGAAGCTCCGCCTGGCCGCGATCGTCACCAGCGCGCTCGTCGTCACCAGCCTCTCGGTCGCCATCTCCCCTTCGGGAGCGGCGCCGGGCAACACCGCACCTGACCGGCCCGTCGACCTGACCGTCGACGACATCACCCGACCGCTCAACACCGACCTGACCCCGCGGTTCGGCTGGCTGCCCCAGGACAGCGACGCCAACGAGGTGCAGAGCGCCTACAAGATCGAGGTACGCGACGCCGCCGGTGACATCGTCTGGGACTCCGACAAGGTGTCCTCCGCGCAGCAGTCCTACGTCGACTACGCCGGCGAGAACCTCGAGCCCGGCAGCAGCTACACCTGGCGGGTCAAGACCTGGGATCGCCGCAAGCAGCCCTCACGCTGGTCGGCCGACGCGGCCTTCGAGACCGGTCTCGACGACGCCGACTGGGCCGGCGCCAGCTGGATCCGGCGACCACCCGGCACCGCCGACAACCCCGCCCAGGAGCGCGACGAGTGGACCCTGGCCCGCACCGAGGTCGAGATCCCGGACGGCAGGATCGTCAGCGCCCGCAGCTACCTGGCCGCCAGCCACACCGCCGAGCTCTATCTCGGCGGCGAGCAGGCCGACCGGATGAGCAACTTCGGCTACCCGAGCGAGGGCTACTACCAGGCCGCGGACGTCACCGACCTGGTCACTCCCGGCGAGACCCTCGCCCTCGGCGTCAAGCTGCACTGGTTCAGTGGCGGCCAGGGCCGCGCCGCGGGCATCCCCGGCGTACTCCTGAAGCTCGAGCTCACCTATGCCGACGGTGAGACGACCACGATCGTCACCGACGGCTCCTGGAAGGTCCGCCGCGGCCCGTACGTCACCGTCGGCACCCGCAACGGCGAGGGCCTGTGGATCGAGCACCTCGACGGTCAGGCCGCGCGGGCGATCGGCGACTGGACCGCGCCCGGCTACGACGACACGACCTGGAGCGGCGCCGTCGTGGTCGGCGCCCACCCGGTGGCGCCGTTCACCCACCTGGAGGGCCAGCAGACCCGGCTCGAGGAGGCCGTCGTCCATCCCGAGCGCATGCTCAGAGCCGCCGATGGCACCCCGGTCGCGGACTTCGGCACGATCATCCCGGCCCGACCCGGCGTGCACTTCGCGGACGGAGTCGCCGGGCGGCAGGTCCCGATCCGGGCGGGTTACGAGCTCGCCGACACCGGCCGGGTCTCGACCACGGGACTCTCGACGCAGAGCACCAACATGTCCTTCCCCTACACCCAGGCCGCCGGCGCGCAGGACTACCTGGCGGTCGGCCACCTGGGCTTCCGCTACCTCGAGGTCCCTGGCGCCGGCGAGGAGATCACGACCGAGGACGTGACCGCGACCGTCGTCCACACCGCCTACGACGAGGACGGCGCAGCCACCTTCGAGAGCTCCGACGAGACCCTCGACGACGTCTGGGACCTGATGGACCGCTCGCTGCGCTACTCCGTGCAGGAGACCTTCGTCGACACCCCGACGCGCGAGCAGGGCCAGTTCCTGCACGACACCGCCAACATCTCGATCGGCCTGATGTCCTCCCAGCGCGAGCGGGTCGCCTCCCGCCAGGCGATCCGGGAGTTCCTGCTCAGCCAGGAGCGCTACTGGACCACCGGCAACGACGCCGGCCGCTACAACGCGGTCTACCCCAACGGCGACGGCAAGCGCGACATCCCCGACTTCACCGAGGTCGTCCCCGACTGGATCTGGCGCTACTACCTCGAGACCGGCGACAAGGCCGTCCTCGAGGACGCCTATGACAACCTCACCGCCACCGCCGGTTACATCCGCCGTCACATCGCCACCAGCGGTCCGACCCAGGGGCTGGTCACCAACCTGTCTGGCGGCTCCGGCCAGTACCTGTACGGGATCGTCGACTGGCCCGCCCACGGCCGCTTCGGCTACGACATGACCACTGCCGCCAGGACCACGGTCAACGCACTCGGCGTCGACGTGCTCCGCAAGGTCGCGGTGATCGGCGAGGAGCTGGACCGCCCGGCCGAGGAGGTCGCCGCGCTCGACTCCGATGCCGACGCCCTCGCCGCCCGGATGAACCAGACGCTGCGCAAGGCCGACGGGACCTACGTCGACGGACTGCTCGCCGACGGCACCCAGTCGGCCCACGCCGGACAGCACGCGACCTCGTACGCCATCGCCTTCGGCGTCGCACCGGAGCAGGACGTCCCCGCGCTCGGTGAGCAGATCGCCGCCCAGGGGATGAAGCAGGGCCCGATGACCGCCCACGTGCTGCTCGAGGCGCTCGCCGACTCCGGCGCGGGCGAGGGTGTGCTGAACCTGCTGACCAACGAGGACGACTATGGCTGGGCCGGCTGGCTCGCCGACGGCGGCACCTTCACTCCCGAGGCCTGGGAGCTGAGCGGCTCGGCCAACAGCGCCTCCCACGGCTGGGGCTCGCGCGGCATCCTCGACATCACCGAGTCGGTGCTCGGCATCCGCACCACCGCCCCGGGCGCCGCCGAGGTCGAGATCGGCATGCCGGCCACCGGCCTGACCCACGCCAAGGGCTCCGTGGCCACCCAGCGCGGCCGCGTCGCCTCCGCCTGGACCCGCAGCGGCTCCGGCGCCGTCACTCTCCGCGCCACGATCCCGGTCAACGTCACCGCCGTCGTACGCCTCCCCGCAGGCTCCTACCTGGCCACCGGCCCCGGCAGGACCGCCCCGGAGCGCCTCGGCACCGAGAACGGCATCACCTCCTACCGGATCGGCTCCGGTGCCTGGACCTTCAAGAAAGGGGCATGAACAGGTGCCGTGACTCCGCTAATCTGCGGCAGTGCGCCGAATCGCCGTGCTCGCCGCGGGTCTTCTGATCGGGACGGCCCTGGCCGCCTGCGGGACGACCGAGCCGCGCGAGACGGCCTGGCCAGACGGGCTGACCGCCTACCTCGACCAGACCCGGCTCCAGCGCAACACCGGTGAGGCGTTCGTACGCCTCGTCAACGACACCGGCTCCACGATCGAGGTCTCGCGCCTCGAGGTGAGCAGCGACCGGTTCCGAGCCGGATGGAAAGGCTCGGAACCGGTCGACCCGGAGATGGACTTCGACTTCGACATGCCGCGCGGAAAGTGCGGCGAGGGCGGGGACGCCGACGTGACCATCACTTGGCGCGAGACCGGCAAGGGCGGGGACGAGGCGGGGGAGTGGCGCACCAGCTCCGGCCACGCCGAGGACAGGTACGCCAACGTCGACCGCCTCCTCGACCGCGACTGTGCCGAGCGCACCCTGACCGAGGCGGCCGAGATCACGGTCGGGGATCCCCGGGTCGAGGGCGAGGGCAAGCAAAGCGTCTTCGTCCTCCCGGTCACCTTCACCCCGACCGAGAAGGCCCCCGAGGTCACCTTCGACGGCTGGGAGGGCACCGTCCTCTTCCAGCTCGCCGCCGAGACGCCGACCTGGCCGCGGTTCACACCGCACCCGATGACGGGCGAGGCGGCCACCCTCGAGCTGCGGGTCCTGCCCGCCCGCTGCGACCCGCACGCACTGGCCGACGACAAGGTCGGCAGCCTCTTCCGCGTCCATGTCGGTGGCCCCGGAGTCCCTGACGGGGCCAGCTACTTCATGAAGCTCAGCAAGGCGCAGAAGCGTGCCCTCTACGACTTCCTGCCCGGCTACTGCGGCTGGGAGTGAGAGTCTCAGCCGAAGAGCGGCCCGAGCGCTGCCCGGGCGAGCAGGAACCCGACGATGCCTACGGCCCACGCGGTCGCGCTCGCGGCGTGCTTGACCAGCCAGCCGTCGAGGAGGGCCAGCGGCCGCGCAACCAGAGGAGCGGCGAAGACGCGGGCGGCGGTGAGCACGAGCGCCGGAGCGATCATCACCACGCAGTAGCCGAGCACCCACAGACCTGAGACCGGCCAGTCCGGCCCCTGGGTCCCGATCACCCCGATCGCGGCGAGGTAGGGGAGCATCGAGGCGGCCTCGACCAGCCCGGCCAGCACCGCCAGCGCGGCCAGTGCCGAGGCTGAGCCGGACTCCGAGGCGACGGCTCGCTCGCGCCAGCGGAGCAGGCGGCTCGGGGGTTCGGGGGCGTCGGTCCGTTGCCTGCCCGACCCGGGAGGGTCCAGCTTGAAGCTCAGCGCGAACAGTCCGACCCCCACGAGCAGCTGTCCCCACAGGAACGGGCGCGAGTCGCTCAGCCCGGAGACCGTGTCGGCCACGGCCGAGCCTCCCAGCAGGATCGCGATGCCGAGCAACGCGTAGAAGCCGGCGAGCGCACCCAGATAGACCAGGATCCGTCCGGGCCGCACCCGGCCCGGCGCCATCAGCAGCCACACCGGGATCAGCAGGGTGCCGAAGCTGGTCGAGTCGATCAGCGCCAACACTGCCAGCGCGACGTACGTAGCGGTGCCGCCGAGATCGCCGGTCAGCGGTCCGAGGTCGATGTCCATGCCCCGAGGCTCGCGTGCGGCCGGTCCCGTGCGCGTCGGCCGAACCGGTGATCCTTCCGCGCGGAGATACATCCTTCGGATGACCTCGGGGAGGCGGCGTACGTGCTGAGATGGTGCCGTGGAGACCCTGCTGCAGCAGCTGCCGGCGGCGCTTCTCGGCGGCGGCACGAGCCTTCGCGCCGCGGACCGCCGTCTGGCCTGGCTCGACGCGGTGGTCGTCCTCGTCGCCGGTCTCGCGCTGCACGCGCTGGGGCAGGTAGGGGGCGTACGCGGCCTGCACCCCTTCGGCATCGACCTGGACAGCGTGCCGATCTGGTGGCATCTCGTCCCGCTCGCCCTCGCGGCCGGAGCGCTCGTGCTCAAGCGGCGCCGGCCGCTCGCGGTACAGGCCGTCGTCGCCCTCTGTTTCGGGGCAGACCTGCTGCTCGGGGGCAGCATCGCGATGGTGGTGGTGCTCTGGGACGCGCTCTTCGCCGGCCAGCTGCACGGATCGCCGCTGGCGCGGCGCATCGCCTCCGTGGCCGTCGCGGTGGCCATCGCGGCCGCCGTCGTCGCCTCCGCCGCGGCCACCTCCGACCCACGCACCCCCGTCGTGCTCGCGCTCACCCTCTTCGCGATCGTCGTCACCCCGATGTGGTGGGGCAGCAACGTACGTCAGGGCAGCGAGCTCGCCGACGCCGCCGAGGACCGGGCCCGGCTCGAGCGGGAGCGCAGCGCCGCGCTGCTGCGCCTGGCCGATGCGCAACGGCACGACGCGGTCCGGGCCGAGCGCTCCGCGGTCGCCCGTGACCTGCACGACGTCGTCGCCTCCCACCTGTCCGCCATCGCGCTGACCTCGGGCGCGGCGCTGGCCGGTGAGCACGACCCGGAGCGCGACCGGGCGGCGCTGCGATTGGTGCGGGCCGAGAGCCTGGCCTCGCTGGACGACATGCGCGCGATGATCCGCGTGCTGCGCTCCGACGGCGGGCCCGGTGACGCCGAGGACCTCACCGCCGCCTCCCGCGCCGCCAACCTCGGCCCCGTTCTGGAGCAGGCGCGGCTGGCCGGCCTGACGCTGCGGGTCGACGACCCCGGTGGGCTTCTCGACGGCGCCGACCTCGCGCTGCCGGTTGCGGTCGACCACGCCGTCTACCGGATCGTGCGCGAGTCCCTGACCAACGTGCTCAAGCACGGTGGTGGCACGACCCACCTGCGCCTGGTCCCCGGAGCCACCCTCGAGATCGAGGTGACCGATGCCGGTGATGCCCAGGAGTCCGCGGCCGAGGCCGGCACCGGCACCGGGCTGGTGTCGATGCGCGAACGCGCCGAAGCGCTCGGCGGCACGTTCGAGGCCGGCCCCGACGGACCCGGCTGGCGGGTCCGGGCGGTCCTGCCGCTCCCGGGAGCGAGCGCATGATCCGCGTCCTGCTCGCCGACGACCATGCCGCCATCCGCGCGGGCCTGCGCATGCTCCTGGCCACCGCCGGCGACATCGAGGTGGTGGGGGAGGCCGCCGACGGCGCGACCGCGGTCGCCAACGCGCGGGCGCTGCGCCCCGACGTCGTCCTGATGGACGTACGCATGCCCGGCACCGACGGCGTGACCGCGACCCGCCAGGTCGTGGACGAGGGGCTCGCCGACGTACTCGTGCTCACCACCTTCGACCTGGACGAGTACGTCTTCGGTGCCCTCCGCGCCGGCGCGGCCGGGTTCCTGCTCAAGTCGGCGGAGGCCGCCGACCTGGTCGACGCGGTCCGGCACGTCGCCGCGGGCGACGGCGTGGTCGCTCCGGAGGTGACCCGCCGGGTGCTCGCCGAGCTCGCCGGCGCACCCGACCGATCCGGCCCGGCGGCCACGCGCGGCGTACCTCTTCCTGCCGATCTCACACCTCGGGAGAGGGACGTGCTCGCTGCCTTGGGCCAGGGCCTGTCCAACGCGGAGATCGCCGGG
This sequence comes from Nocardioides sp. NPDC057577, assembly GCF_042801335.1. NCBI lineage: Bacteria > Bacillati > Actinomycetota > Actinomycetes > Propionibacteriales > Nocardioidaceae > Nocardioides > Nocardioides sp. NPDC057577. The sequence continues at coordinate 16,398 of NZ_JBHVGB010000098.1, forward strand.
CGGCTGGTGATCTCCGAGGCGACCACGAAGACCCATGTATCCCGCGTCCTGGCGAAGCTCGGCGTCGCCTCGCGGGTCCAGGCGGCGATCCTCGCGCGCGAGGCGGGCATCGTCTGAAGGCACGCTCACACCCCAGAGTTCACCGGTTCGTGACCTTCGGAGCCCCCATCCGGACGGGTCAGGTAGCAGAATTACCAACCGTCCGTAACGCACACACTGGAGGATTCATGTCCGGGAAGAACCGCTCCGTGCTCACGATGCTCAAGCTGCTCCTGGCAGCTCTCGTCGCCACCACCGGCCTGCTCGGTGGGAGCGTCGCGCTCGCCCCCGCCGCCCAGGCCGACTGGATCGAGAGCTGCACCCACAAGGGCTGTGCCGAGGCCCTCGACTCCAACGAGGTCTGGGCCTCGCTGGGCTACCCGACCAACCGTGGCTGGCACGACTGGCCGCCCACCGGCACCTGCAACTTCTCCGGTGGCACCTACAACAACTACGAAGGGGAGCTGCCCTCGGGCCACTCCTACCTCGAGTTCGACGTGACCCCGCGTGAATGCGGTGCGCAGCGCCAGTCCTACCGGCTCGTGGTGGACACCACAACGGGGGACGTCTACTTCACCCCCGACCACTACAGCACCTTCTACTTCCTGGTCTGAGCCTTTCGAAAACGGGCCTCTGACCTGGGCAGACACGGCATCGCCGGCCCAGGTCGGAGGCCCGTTCGCGTGCTGATGACCTCCTGAGACCTCGCTGAGCCCCGGCTGAGACGTCGAGAACACGGGTCCGAGGATCGCGGAGCGGCTGGATGCCCGCCGTACTCTAGGGACGTTTGTGACCGCGGGAGGGGACATCGTGAGCTGGCAGGGCAATCCGCCTTACATACCGACACCGACGCCGAAGAAGAAGCGAGGAAAGAAGGTCTTGAAGGCCTTCTTCATCGTGATTCTGGTCGGCGCGCTGATCGGTTCCCTGGGTGTGATCGTGGCCTACAACGCCATCCCGATCCCCAACGCCAACGCCGCCTACGAGAAGGAGACCTCCTTCGTCTACTACCGCGGCGGCAAGGACGAGCTCGGGCGTTACATCGCCGACTCGCAGGACCGCGACTCGCTGCCCTATGACGAGATTCCGCAGCTGATGAAGGACGCAGCGGTCGCCGCGGAGGACCGTACGTTCTGGACCAACAGCGGCATCGACCTCAAGGGCATCGCCCGCGCGCTGGTGAACAACAACACCGGTGGCGCCCAGTCCGGTGCCTCGACGATCACCCAGCAGTACGTCAAGAACCTCTACCTCACCCAGGAGCGCACCTACACCCGCAAGGTGAAGGAAGCGGTCATCTCGCTGAAGATCAGCCGGCAGAAGTCCAAGGAGGACATCCTCGCCGGCTACCTCAACACCATCTACTTCGGTCGTGGCGCCTACGGTGTCGAGGCCGCGTCGAACGCCTACTTCCACAAGCCGGCCGCGGAGCTCACCCTCCAGGAGGCCGCCGCCCTGGCCGCGATCCTCAACGACCCCAACGACCTCGACCCGAGCAACGGCGAGGAGGCGGTCGCCGAGCTCGATGGCCGCTACCGCTACGTCATCAACTCGATGGTCAAGATGGAGATGGTCGACGCCGCCGAGGGGGAGAAGGCCAAGCAGTCGCTCCCGAAGTTCAAGAAGCCGCGCTCCGACAGCCGCTACGGCGGCCAGAAGGGTCACGCGCTCAAGCTGGTCCGCGACGAGCTCCTCAAGCTCAAGGACGAGCAGGGCAACCCGCTGGTCACCGAGGACGAGATCAACGGCGGCGGGCTCCGCATCACCACCACGCTGACCAAGAAGACGATGAAGACCGCGGAGGATGCGGTCAACGACGTACGTCCGGACGACAAGAAGGCCTATATCGAGGGCGACGTCTCCGACGAGCTGCACGTCGGCGCGGCGACGGTCGACGTCAAGACCGGCGCCCTGCGCGGCTTCTACGGTGGCCAGGACTACCTGGAGTCGCAGATCAACTGGGCCTCGAGCAGCGCCACGATGGCCGGGTCGACGATGAAGCCGTTCACCCTCGCCGCCGCCCTGAAGTCGGGCTACTCGCTCAAGGACACCTGGAACGGCAACTCGCCGATGGAGTTCCCCGGCGGTGTGAGCGTACGCAACTCCGGCCAGAGCGCGGCCGATCCGAACGGCCACAGCTACGGCTCCAACGTCAGCAGCCTTCAGGCGATGGAAGACTCGATCAACACCGCCTTCGTCGAGATGTCCGACTCGCTGCCCAACGGCAGCAAGGACGTCTACGACATGGCCGTACGCTCCGGCATCCCGCGCGGCGACCGCAGCGACCCCGCCTACCCGGGCATCCCGATGAAGTCGGGTGGGGACATGCAGCCCGAGAACTTCCTGCTCACGCTGGGCAACTCGACCGTCAGCCCGATCAACATGGCCAACTCCTACGCCACGATCGCCAACGGCGGAGTGCACAACGACGTCTACGTCGTCTCCAAGGTGGTCGACGCCGACGGCACCGTCCTCTACGAGCACGACGACACCGCGGACAGCAAGCGGGCGATGGACGAGGACGTCGCCGCCGACACCTCCTACGCCCTCCAGCAGGTCGTCTCCAGCGGCACCGGCCAGGCCGCCAGCGCGGTGGTCCAGCCGGCCGCGGGCAAGACCGGCACCGCGACCAACGACAAGGACGAGGTCTCCTCGGCCTGGTTCGTCGGCTACACCCCGCAGCTCTCCACCGCCGTGGCCTACAGCCGAGGCCAGGGCAGCGGCGCTCTCGACGGCTGGCTCGACACCTTCTTCGGCGCCGACTACCCGGCCGACACCTGGGTCGAGATCATGGGTGCGCTGACCGACGAGCTCGACTACGAGGAGTTCCCGCCACCGGCCCAGCTCGACGGGGACGCCCCGGAGTCCGGCCACGCACCCTACGTCCCGCCGAGCCCGGATCCCGAGCCGACCGAGGAGCCGGAGCCGTCGAACACGCCGCCGCCGTCCCCGACGCCGACGCCGACTCCCACACCGACGCCCACTCCGACCCCGACGCCGACTCCGTCGCCGACCAAGACGCCCGGTCCGCCTGACCCCGACCCCGACGACCCCTCGACCGAGCCCGGGCCGCTCTGAGGCGGTTGGTCGGTGTCCGGGGCGAACGGAACGGTGCTGCTCGAGATCCGTGGTCACAACCTCCCAGGTCGGACCTGGCATCTGGACGATGGTCCCTGCCACAACGTCCATGTCGGCATCCAGCGGGGAAAGCACCCGGTCGACCTGGTGCCCGGCGACAGTGAGACCGCGGTCTGGAAGACCGAGATCGAGCTCCGCGACGTCGACGCCGGTCTCGACTTCCGCGGCGACGCGGTGCAGGGCAGACGCGGAGCCAGGTTCGTCTATCTGACCTGGGGTGACCTGGGCGGCGACGGTTTCACGATGTTTCGTCGCGCGAAACTGATGCTCGACGATCTCGCCCCGATGGTGGCGTCCGGCCGGACCGGGCAGCACGTCATCGCCACCGTCGACCTCACCGACGAGTGCGGCGGCCCGCGCTGCGCTCGACTGGCCGCGCCGGCCCTCCAGCTCCGAAACAGATGATGTGTCAACGCTTGCTGGGGGACCTCATTTCCCGCGACCTTGCCCGACACGGTTAGATAGTGCCCGTGTCAGTGATCGCCCCCGTCGACGTCCACGATGACACCGCTCTGAAGGCTTGGTACGCCGTGGAGGCGGCATCGATGGCCTTCGATCGACCCTACGCGTCGCACCGCACCTTCGAGGCGCTCGCCAATTCCGTGCGCACCCCGCACGACCACGGCCGCCGCGTCCTCCTCGCCGCGAAGGAGCAGGGCGAGACGATCGGCATCGCCGAGCTCGACCTTCCGGAGGAGGAGCGGAGCCATGTCGTCGAGCTGGGCATCCATGTTCTCCCCGTGCACCGCTGGCGCGGGGTCGGCACCGAGCTGTGGCGAGCCGCCGATGACGTACGCCGCACCAGCGGCCGCACCCTGACGACCGCCGAGGTGACCATCCCCCCGAAGTCGTCCCTGGCCTTCGCGCGGGCGCTCGGCTTCAAGTCCGTACGCCGCGAGGACCACCTCGCCGCCGATCTCCCGTTGCCTCACAAGCCCTTCAAGGTGCTCGGCTACGAGCTCCTGATGTGGGAGGACCGCACCCCCGAGGAGCTGCTCGCCCAGTTCGTCGGCCTGCGCAACCAGATGGGCAAGGAGATGCCGGGCAAGACCGAGCAGGACACGGTCGCCCACACCGCCGACCGCATCCGTTCGGCCGAGAAGAGCACCGCCCGCTCCTACGACCGCATCACCGCCGCCGCCCGTGAGATCCTCACCGGCGAGCTCGTCGGCTACTCGGTCATCTTCCTGGCCCACGGCAGCGACGAGGCCATCCAGGACGACACCTTCGTCAAGTCCGCCCACCGCGGCCACAAGCTGGGCCTCGCCCTCAAGGTCGCAACCCTCGCCGCCGTCCAGCGCGACCACCCCGAACGCACCAGCATCCACACCTGGACCGACCCGTCCAACGACGTCATGCAGCGCATCAACCGCCAGTTCGGCTTCCGCAAGATCGAGCTCATGCACGAGGTCCAGCGCACCGATCGTTGGTAGGCCGTGCGGGGCTCGAACCCGCGACCCAAGGATTATGAGTCCTCTGCTCTAACCGACTGAGCTAACGGCCCGGGCAGATCCTAGCGGGCATGGCAGTTCCGAGTTTCAGGACACCACGTGCATTGGCAGTCCCCGACCGGCCCGCCCATTGCAGGCCTACAGAGAAAACGTGCGGCAGCCCCGGCGTTCGCGCACGTTGTACGGCACATCGTCGACAGCCGGTGGC